>JAKUNY010000003.1:0-12505 GCA_022451765.1 Candidatus Poseidoniaceae archaeon | reverse complement strand
ACTGGCATCGTTAACGTGCTTAGGAAGGAGTTCGCGTCGCCCAATAATCTGCACTCGGACGTTGTTTTCATGGATTCGGGGGTCATCCGCAATGGATTTGAGTCCCTCGACATAGAGTTTGAACAATGTGTCGAGCTCCTCCTGTGGACGACTCAGATTTTCTGTTGATAGCGCATAGACGGTAAACCATGGAATTCCAAGTTCAAGAACCCAATCCAATACCGTTTCGAGCCGTTGTTTCCCAATTCGATGTCCGACATGCGTGGCCAGATTTGAGCGCCAAGCAAATCGCCGGTTGCCGTCCATAATGATGGCAAGATGTTTTGGTTGAATCTCATGTTCAAGAACTTCGCGAAGGAGTTTTGCCTCGACCGCTTGGCCGAGGACGTCCCCCATCTTTTCGCTGATTCCCATGGCCGTCCCGGCTCTCCCAAACGGTTCTCTTGTTTGATTGCATCCCTTTGCCAACAAAGACACATTGAATGGGAAGAGCCAATGTGGGTGGACCATGGAGGACGAGCCGTGGTGGCCCCAGGGCATTGCAATCTCATCCGTGGAAGCGGCACTCCAATCTGGCAAACTCGAAACAAGGTGGGGAACAGTTTCTTGCTGGGACGTTGAAAAAAGCCAAGATGTTGCGTGGTGGAAACAGCCCATACAAGGGGCATGGGGAGAACTTGATTCAATCATCCCTTCTTCCATCGAGGTAATTCTCAAGGACTCAAATCGAACCTTGATGCGTCTTGATAACACCCACATTGCACTTGCCTATTCCATTCCAACCAGCAATCGTTCTTCCTCACTTCAGCAGAAATCAAATCTCAAAGAGGCTCTGAAATCGACAAACCTTCTCATCCCAATTGGAGGTTTTCTGATTGACGGAAGTGATGCATTGCTCGTTTTCAAAAATGGCGAACTCTGCGAGGCAACACCCGAATGGCTTGGGCAGACACTTGGAGAAATTCAATCCAATCTCGGCTCTTTCTCAAGTCCAAACGATGAGAAGCGATGGAATCAACGATTGAAAGATTTGGAAGATGAGTTGAAGCCAAACACGTTGTGGCGAGCTCCACATACCTCCGCAACTGTGGGCATACCATCGGTTCGTATTCACCCAGATTGGGTTGTCGATGTTGAAGGAGAACAACGCGTCTTACCACTTAATCAGAGCGTGAGTGAATTGCTGTTGTGCGGAACAGAACGACTTCCAGGACTCGCAGAATTCATTCATCTAGAGGGGCGCTTGGTAGAAGGGCACGGACTCAAATCAGATCAAATCAAGGCATTCTTTGAACATTGGAAAGAAGAGGTTCCGAGTTCATGGTCAAGTCGCAAAGCCCTCTCAACCGTTCTCGGAGGTGCCTGGATTTGGCGCTATTACGACGTACTTGTCGTGAATGCAGAATCGGTCCTGTATGGGGATGAGGCGAGGTACGAATCCGCCCAAAAGTGGTTGAAGGATGTATCACGTTTGCAGGCACATTTGGGCGTTCTACGCGTATGGAAGAGCGGTGTTTGGGTCGGGATTGCAACCATAATTGTCGCATACTACGCATGGCAACTCGATACGCTCTCAAACGTCGAATCGGTTGGACTTGCTGCGCTCGGTGCGACCGCATCAATTGCATCAAACGTCCTTTATTGGAAGAAAGATCCACCGGCGTTTTAATCATCGCTGTTGACGTATACGTCCGTCATAGAATGAGAGGTTCAATTCCTTTGCAAGCTCCATTAGATCGATGATAAGCGCTTCTCGAGCCTTTCGTTCTGCGATTAATGAATTGACATTCCAGTACAAGTTGACTTCAATATCGATGGATTGGGCGGAAATGGTGTTGATGCTGCACCATGAGGCATCTTCCTTCGTCGTCAACTCGTGATTCTGGATGAGATTGAGTGTCTGTTGACAAAACAATTCAACGTTCTTAGGATCTGAATTGATGTCAAGATGAATCATCGATTGCCACCGTCGCCACCGTCGCTTGCCCCAGTTTTCAACTGGAATATTGACAAGATTCGCATTTGGAATTGTGATGATGGTATCAACAGAGGTTCGAACGAGCGTGGTCCGCAGATTGATCTCAGTTACTTCTCCTTCAGATGTGCCAATAACGACCCAATCCCCGACTTTGAATGGCCGATCGAGAAGGACAGTAATCGCACCAAAGAAGTTGGAGATAGTATCTTTCGCAGCGAGGGCGAATGCCAATCCAGAGATTCCTAAACCGGCCAAAAGTGAAGTTAATTCAAACCCAAGCGCATCAGCAACGAAGATCGACCCTACGAATACGATGATGAATCGGAGGGCACTTTCAAGCGCGGAAATGAGCGTCTTTTCTGTGCCATCGAGATCGTCGTCTTTGTCGAGGAATTTCACGACATCATAGACGAGGCTGACGAGGCGGAATGCCCAAACCACGATTGAGATGACCAGTAAAAATTGGAGAACATCAGGAATGTATTCTGCCCAAGACGGCATCAAAATGTTCGTGTTTTCTGCTTGCTCACCAACCAATAAATTGATTGTAACGAAACCAAAGGCATACCCTGCAACGCTGCCAAGGGCCTTGTCACCTTTCTTTACCGTCTTTTGTCGAATCGAATCGTTGCGAACGATGGCCCCAAAAAATCCATGAGAAAGATTGCTCACAACCATTCGAATAATGACAGATAGGACGAGAATGGCGCCTAGAACGACCAATGTGGATTGGGAGAATCCAAACAATTCTCCGCTTTCATAGGTCAAATTATCATAGAGGCCCATGACCATCGGTGAAACCTTTTCCTCAAGGTTTTTTCCATCCGTAGAGAAGCGCTTCCGCGAGGGGTTCAAGTGTGGGGAGCATGTGGCCGGAACGATAGCATGTCGTCCACACGTCGTCAACGCTCAGCCTTCATTGCGATTTTCATACTGATGATGCCAATAATGCTCACATCTGTGTCATCAACAGTGGCAACTTCGTTGAACGAAAACGAGTCAGGTAACACTCCCGAGGACATATGGTCCGAGGATTACATCAACATGATTTTTCCTTGGGCACCAGCTAACGACGACATTCTGCAGTTCAAACAGTACCACACCTACGAGACAATGAAAACCCGCATGATGCGTCTCGCCGAGGACAACCCTGACATCTTCGAATATCACGAAGGCATGAACGGCGGAACCAACGCTCGAGGCGAGGAAGTAACGGCCAACGCCTACGAGGGATGGGTGTACGGTCACTCCTCCCCTTGGATGAAGATCACGCAAGACGTTCAGGGCGGAGACTACAACGCCTTTGTGGGCGACAACGGCAACTATCCTGACCGCCACGACGTGATGATCGTCGGCAACCATCACGCACGAGAATGGATGTCGGTTCAGGTTCCGATGCTTCAACTCGAAGTCATTGCGTTCTCCTACGAAAACATCGGCTACGACAACGACGGCGACGGTCTGGTGGACGAGGACACATGGGGCGATTCCAACGGCGATGGACAACTCGACGACGACGGCGATTGCCTCGCTCTGGCCCCAGAATATCAGGATTCAAACGGCGACGGTACGGCCTGCGGACCCGGCGACCATGGCGTGGACGAGGACTATTCAGAACAGTTCATCACCGACCTCGTCAATTCACGTGAAATCTACCTCATCCCGATGCTCAATGTGGACGGCAACATCTACGACCGCGAGGTCTTCTGCCCCGAACCTGCTTGGGAGTCCTGCCCGAGCGGTGGATGGCGCAAAAATCTCCGAGACAACACCGCTACTGGCGTCACACCCATTCCTGACCTCAACGAACAAGTGGACGAGGATTGCGACGGTGTAGACCTCAATCGAAATTACCAGTTCGAGTGGGGCGCTCCGCTGGGCGCCACCGGCCCTCTAATCCCCGGCACATGTTCGCCGGCTGAGGGTGAACTGGACGGCTCCAACAACGACGTCTACAACGGACCGGTGGACGATCGCGACAACGACGGTGACGGACAGATCAACGAAGATCACGTTGACGGAAAAGACGACGACGCTGACGGCGTGACCGATGAGGACTGGTGGGGTGGAAACTCCGAGCCAGAGACCAAGTTCATCCAGGACATGACCGAGATGAACGACGACGTTGGAGACGGTTCCAGTGAATTCAAAACCACCCTGACCCATCACTCTTACTCCGAACTCATTCTTTGGCCATGGGGCCACTGCACGGACTGCCAGAGCCCCGACCACAGCCAGCTCGAATACCACGGGCAAAAAATGGCCGACATGACGCAGTACGCCAATCTTCAGTCGTCTTCGCTGTACCCGACCTCCGGTGATTTCTGCGACTGGCACTACGGTGTTCACGGGTCGTACTGCTACACGTCCGAAATCGGCACGGCCTTCCACCAGCGACCCGAAGACATCGGTCACATCGCCGTGCGCAACCTCGGCCTCGGATTCTACATCGCTGAAATCGCTGACAACCCACGAGAGCGCGCAAACCTCGGCCTTGGCAACGTCTCTCAACAGAATTATCTTGTTACTCCAAACAATGTAGTTATTCCAGAATCAGGAGATATTCCAATCGATATTTGCGTCTCAAACGAATTCCCATACAGCGAAGCAAACAGTGCCGTGAAATATAGAATGGTCAAACCGAGCCGGCTCCAGTCTGATTACGGCCCTCGAGAATGGGCTAGGACTCCGTGGGAGTCGGTGGAGATTGAACGCATCGACAAAGCGTGTACAACTGTTGATGGAAATGGAACTGTGTTGCGCGCCGAGCTTCCTGTGTCCGAATCTTCGACAGGTACGTTGCATTACAAGGCTCAACTCACAACCTTAAGTGGTTCGCAATCATTCTATCCGGCGGATGGATCATACTACGAGCTTGGAATTGAGTACCGTTCCTCCTATGGCAATCTTGCGAGTTCCTTGTTCCTCTTTGTCATCATCGCAGGCGCCGTTTGGGGTGGATTAGGGGCTTGTCTACGACTAATGCTCGACAGCGATGATCCGCGAGAGGTTCACAAGTGAGGCGATTTGAATGGGACAGAGCGACCAATTTTCTGGCCGACTCGGCCTCATTTTCGCTTCGATTGGTGCGGCCATTGGAACTGGAAACATCTGGCGTTTTCCCCGAATGGTCGGTGCGAACGGCGGCGGGACATTCCTCATTCCGTGGGTCATCTTCCTCTTTGTATGGTCCATTCCGCTGGTTATTGCTGAATTTGCGATGGGTAAGCGCTCGCGAACTGGAACCGTCGGAACCTTTCGTATCTTTGCTGGTAAGAAATTCGCATGGATGGGACTGTGGACTGCATGGATTTCAACTGCGATTGGATTCTATTATGCGATTGTAGCAGGATGGTGCCTCAAGTATTTCCAACTTGGAATTTCAGGTGGATTGACAGGAGACGGTGTTGATACTACCGAAGTTTGGAATACGTTCCTGCAGAATCCTATGCAGGTTATCGCCTTCCAGTTTCTTGTTATCGCAATAACGCTCCTCGCAATTTGGAAAGGAGCAAAAGCCATCGAGAAAGTCAATGTCATTTTGATGACATCCCTTTTCGTTCTCCTCTTCATGACGCTTGGTCTTTCGTTGTGGATGGATCTCTCGGATGGAAGCCTCGACGGAGCGTTGTTCATGTTTACAGTCGATCCTGCAATGCTTGCCGAACCTGAGGTGTGGATTAATGGATTATCCCAATCAGCGTGGTCCTGTTCAGCAGGAATGGGCATGGCCATCACCTATGCTGTCTACATGCGAAAAGATGAGGATACGGTTCTCAATGCATTCACGATGGGTTTTGCCAACAACAGTATTTCGATCATTGCTGGTTTGGCTGTTCTCTCTGCTATCTTTGCTGTCAGTGCAGACCCTCTTGCAACCGTTACCAATGGATCTTCCGCTATCACATTCCTTGCATTGCCTGAAGTCTTCGCACAGGCCCCAGGCGGAGCAGTTGGCGCCTTTGTGATGATGGCTGGATTCTTCCTTGCGCTATCGTTTGCAGCCATCACCTCGATGATATCAACCGTTGAGTTGTGTGTCAGAAACTTCGTCGATCATGGATATGAACGACAAAGGTCGGTCCTCATTACCTCAATTGCAATCTTCTTCTTTGGTCTACCATCCGCAATCATGTGGGTAAAACTCGACTCTGCTGGAGTCGCCTTCCCCGAATTCCTGGAAGTCCAAGATCACATTTGGGGCTATGGTTTGATGTTCAGTGGATTGTTTATTGCATTCTCAATATGGAAGTACGGTTACATCAAGTGGAAGAAAGAAGTCGAGCTGGGCAAGGCTCCGCCTGGCTTTGAAGGATACCTTGGTATTGGTGTGTCCGCTTTCCGTGACGACTACATCAACACAGGTGACAACGATATAGAAGACGGTCGGAGGTGGGATTTGTGTCTCTACCTCGCATTCCCGATTTTGTTCAGTGTCCTCATGCTTTCTTACTTCGGAGACATGATTGCGAACACTGAGGACGTTTGGAACCCAGCCAACCCGAAGGGACTGGGAATCATTCTTACGTTCTGGTCTGTTGTTGCAATCGTCTTCATTTCGCTAAACAAATTCCTCATCGCTCGTCCACTTTACCGTAACGTACCCGAGGGAGCTGAGGCGGACATCTCATTGCTTCCTGGCGGAGATGACCCACTTGTGACTGTTGTTGGTGCTGAGGCTCCAATGGCTGAACTCGTAGCAGAAGCCGTCGATTGATGGAGGTCGTAAGCCATGGAACCACTCGTTCAGTGGTTGTTGGCAGGCTTTGTTGTATCTCTCCTGTTCATCGCGATTGCTCGATGGTTTTGGAAGCGTTATGATCGTCCAAGCGAGGAAGCCATCGAATGGCAAAGGCAACAGGAAGAAAAACGCAAGGAACAGGAAGTTTGGGAATCCGTTGAAATGCAAATGCGCCGTGAAGCCGTGGAAGCTGAACAGAAAGCAGCCTTTCAACTGAAGAGAGAGGTGGCCGCAGCATCCGGAAAAGGCCCTGATGCAAGGGCAGTTGCAAAGGCGTTTGAATCGCTCGGGAGTGCCTCAAAACCAATCGATGATATTGGAACCAACGCAATGGAGAACATACCTGATTTGGTCGAGGTTCGTCAGGATCGCTGGGACGACGCAGAAGAATCGGAGCCACAAGAACCGGATTGGGAACTTGTCGAACGACTCAAGCGTATTGCTGAATCGGAAGAAACCGAGGTGCCGCCTCACCCAGAACTACCTTCAGCTCCAACGCTTCCGGAATTTTCTGAAGAAGAATAAGCCATCTGCGACCTGTTGAAGGCGTACAGCCAAACTGAGTAGGAATCAACCGAACCACCATAATTAGAGCGAAGGGCATTAGAGGGAAGTGCTCTTCGAAGGTTCATGGTCCAACGTCCAAGAGGTACACGTGACTTTGGGCCAAGCGAGATGAAACAGCGGCTTGCATTTGAATCGCTCCTCGAAGAGCAAGCCCGCCGGCATGGATTTTCTCGCGTCCAAACACCGATCTTCGAATCACTCGATTTGTTTACAGCAAAATCAGGACCAGGCGTTGTTTCTCAACTCTATGCTTTCCAAGACAAAGGGGAGCGAGATCTTACGCTTCGCCCAGAACTTACTGCACCCGTCATGCGAATGGTCGCAGAAGAATTACGAAACGAAACCAAACCACTGCGCCTCTCTTACTACGGTCAATGTTTCCGCTATGAGGAATTCAAGAAGGGACGTTATCGAGAATTCTACCAGTATGGAGTTGAACTGATTGGGGCTACAGGACCTCTTGTTGAGGCTGAAGTCATTGCACTTGCCATCAACATGCTTACCGAAGCTGGTCTCAAGAATTGGGAATTGCGTATTGGTCACGTTGGTGTCCTCAAGCAGGTGCTTACGGGTATTGGTCTGAGCGAAGTCTCCGATTCTGGCGAACCACCGCTTGCCTCTGCAATGCGATTCCTTGACAAAGAGGATTTTGATGGTCTGCAATCTTTGTTTGAAAAGCAATCAATATCAACGGATTTCATCGCACCCCTGCAACAATTGTCGGAACTAAAAGGCGGGCAAGAAACGATTGCATCAGCCCGTGAACTACTCTCAACCATGAAAGGAGTCTCTCTAGAAGCTCTGGACGATCTCGAATCAACAATCAAATCGATTGGGCAACTCGCTCCAGCACCACCTTCTCTCGCAGTCAATTTTACCGTCGCTCGAGGTCTTGACTATTACACGGGAACTGTGTTTGAAGTCCATGTTCCTGAGTTAGGGGGAGAAGGGCAAGTTCTTGGAGGAGGTTCCTACAAACTCCTGCACTTGTTTGGTCTTGCCGATCTTGATCCTTGCTGTGGATTTGGTCTTGGCTTTGAGCGCGTCCTCCTCGCACTCGAAGCACAAGCAAAGGCAGAGGGGCGTGATGAAATTGTTCCAGGTCAGGCCGATGAAGCGCCGCTACTTGCAATGATTCCATTCAATGTTGAACCTTCAAAAATTCTCGATTTGGTGCGCGAAATACGATCTACAGGCGTACGCGTCGAAATTGAATTGCGTTCACGAAAGATCGGCAAAGCCATGGGTTGGGCAGACAGCATTGGAGCAGGTTATGCACTCGTTGTTGGACCAAGAGATCTCGAACAAGGCCAAGCAACGGTCAAGCGACTTGCTGATGGAGAGCAGCTTCCAGTTGCTCTCGATACAGAATCAATTCTCTCAGCACTCAATGCGTGAAGAATCACTCTACTTCTCTTCGAGCGTTGACAAAGACGGCCATTGCAATGGCCGCCGAAGCAACAACGAGTGTGAATCCAGGTGTGTCTTCAGAATCACCGCCTCCGATGTCACCTCCGTCTTGGAACGCTTCTTCCCACGATGCATCGTCAACAGGGAGTTCGATGTAGGATTGTTCGCCCATACTCATTTCAAACTTAGCAGGCTCGCCGGTATCTGCGAAAAATAGTCCACCGGATTGGAAGTTTCCACGGAGTTTCATCGATACTCGAACTTCAGGGTTGAATTGATCACCGTTCCAATCAACCGTTGTCTCCTCTGAAATTACGAAATTGAAGGTGACAGTGTTGTCTCCAACGACGAGGCCTGTTTCGTGATGCTCACCGATGATGTTCGGTCCAGCGTACAACGAAATGTTCAGTTCGTCGCAATCGTTTTGTCCACATGCGGTGTTTCCGTCGTTGTCGTTTGTCCAATCGCCCTCAACGTAGATGTTGAATGAACCTCGGAAAAGCCCGTCTGGGTCCATGTACAAACGCTTGGCGAGGATTGGCTCCATTCCAAATCGAAGGTCGATATCGATGAGTCCATTATCGACTTCTTCAGAATAGAGTTCGAGACTGGAATTGTCCACACTTTGGAAGTGTGTCCATGCGTTTGTGTTCGAATCGTTCCAGAACATGTACAGCGTTTTGTTCTCCTCACTCGGTTGGCGATTATCATCCTGAGGTTGCGATTGTTGAATGCTAACATTCTCTCCAGCCTGTACTGGAACCAACATCATCAACGCCATGAAAACGGCCAAACATGCTACTTTGCGCATGAATCCCCGTAGACATACAGAGATATGAGGTTATTGAGCGAGTGTGTGTTTTACACCGGTTAATCAAACCGATGGATGTCGACGCTACCGGTCGTATTTCCACTGCTCTTTTGTTGTGCTTGCCTCGTAAGCTTGAGTGCATCTCCAAGTTTGTTTGGTTCCATTCTTGCGGTTCGCATATCAGCACCACCGACGCCGGTGATAATTGCCATGACTTTGATCGTATCACCGAAGGTAGGGTCTTGGCGCGCACCCCAAATGACATTCGCATCTTCACTGACTCGAGCAGTCATAAGATCGACCACCTGTGATGCTGATTCAAGCGTCATGTACTGGCCGCCTGTAACGTGAATAAGAACACCGGTCGCACCCGTGATATCAACGTCAAGAAGTGGATGGTTGAGGGCTTCATGAACGACTTCTTCCGGTCCACGGTCCGATTCGCCGTAGAGCATCATCGTCACGCCTCCGTTGGCCATGATGGCTCGTATGTCTGCGAAATCGAGGTTGATGAGTGATGGAAGCGTAATTGTCTCAACAATTCCTTTTACAATCTCTGCAACCAGCTGGTCCATGATTGAGAAGGCTTCCTCGAGCGGCAGGTTCGGGACATAATGCAAGAGGCGATTGTTATCGAGAACAAGGACCGCATCAGCAACACGTCGTAGTGATTCAAGTCCTTCAAGTGCTTTCTTCATTCGAAGTCGTCGCTCGACGTGGAACGGTGTCGTGACGATTCCTACGACCAGTGCACCCGCAGATTTTGCTTCTTCTGCAACGATGGGACAAATCCCAGTTCCTGAACCGCCGCCTAGCCCGCTTGCAATGAAGACAAGGTCTGCACCGTTCACGATGCGTCGAATCATTTCGCGTCCAGCTTCTGCACATCGACGGCCCATCGATGGATCCCCGCCTGCTCCAAGTCCACGAGTGATGTGACGTCCAACCAGAAGTTTCTGCAGTGAGCGCGTGTTGTCAAGGTGCTGTTTGTCGGTATTGATTGCAACAGTCACAGCACCCTCGACACCAAGATGGGTAATCCGATTGAGGGTGTTGTTTCCTGAACCACCACAGCCAACGATGAGGATTCGGGGGTTTGGAACACCAAGGGTTGAGACGTCATCATCCATCAGCGCAGTAGCACCACGGTTGATGGCTTCATCACGAAGACCGGCAACCATATCTGCGAGCGCTTTATCTTGCATATTTCTCTCCGCCTTTGGGTTACCTGAACTGGAAGAACTACTGGGTCCCATCCCTACACTTCCTGATTTTGCGAGCCTTCTCTTCTATCTATTAACAGCAGCGCTTGAAGCGGGGGTAAAAGGGTCGATTTTTGAGGTCGCATCCATGCGCCACATCACCCTCTTCCTTTGTCAAAGTGTGGTTGATTTCATACAGGAATTAAAAGGATATTGAACGGACGAGAAGTCGTGACTGTCTCACTTGTTTGGCTTCGGAGGGATTTGCGTTTAGCAGATAATCCTGCAATCGCTCAGGCAAAAGCAGATGGCCGCCCAATGCTCTTCCTCTACCACCTCGATTCCGAACGCTTGGAACGACATGATGTTGATGGAATCCACGTCCAGTGGGAGCTGGATTGTTTGGACAGTCTGAAAATTGTCATCGAGAATCGAGGAGGTGTTGTTTTGTTCCGATACGGACACATCCTAGAATCCTTAACCGAACTACACGAACTCCACAACATACACACAATGTATGGGAACGAGGAATCAGGCCTCCAATGGTCATGGGACCGTGATAGGGCTGTTGCAGATTGGTGTCAGGAAAACAACGTGCAATTTGAGGAATTTCCATCCAATGGAGTCATCCGAGGTTTGCGATCAAGGGACGATTGGAAAGCCCTCAGAGACCGTCGAATAGATGCATCACTAATCGAAGCACCCTCGAGGATTCGGACATTACCAAACATCCAATCGGATGCAATACCGCATCCATCTGAATTCGGATTCAAGGTTCGAGAACTCCAACATCGCCCAGAACCGGGAGAGTCAGCAGCGATGAATACGCTTTTTTCGTTTCTCGATGAACGTGGTCGAGGGTATAGAAAAGGTATGTCAAGTCCAATTTCTGGCGTAGAAATGTGTTCTCGGCTTTCTCCATATCTAAGTTCAGGTTGCATCAGTATTCGGCAAATCTTCTATCACACGAAACGCAAACAACGCCGAATTAAGACAAATCCACGTAGTGCTGAGAATCGAGGCTGGAGCGGCAGTCTTTCGTCGTTTCAAAGTCGACTTGCATGGCATTGTCATTTCATGCAACGTCTTGAAGCGGAAGCGACGCTCGATGAACAAGCTATGAATCCTGAACTGGATGCCTTGCTTGACCGCCCATTCGATGAAACAAAGTTTCGTGCATGGTCGGAAGGAACAACCGGTTGGCCGTTCTTCGATGCATGCATGCGATCGCTGATTGCAACGGGATGGATTAATTTCCGAATGCGAGCAATGTTGCAATCGGTCGCATCCTACACGCTTTCGTTGCCTTGGAGAGCATCTGGTGCTCACCTTGCACGACAGTTCCTCGATTATGAACCTGGTATTCATTGGTCACAGATTCAAATGCAATCGGGAGTGACTGGTATCAATTCTGTGAGAGCCTACTCCATTCTGAAGCAATCGCAAGATCAGGACCCAGAAGGAGAATTCATCAAGCGATGGGTTCCAGAATTGACGCATGTACCCATGGAACACATTCACGAACCATGGTTGATGTCGGCTGAGGAACAAAAAGAAGCCTCGTGCATCATCGGCACAGACTATCCAGAACCCATTGTAGACGAGAAGGTCACAAGAAAGGAGGGAATTAGTCAAGCCTACAAAGCAAAAGCAGACGCAGAGGCCAAACTTCGCTCCAAACTTGTTTATCTTGTGCACGGAAGTCGCAAACGCAGTCGATTCCAGAAAGCATCGCATCTCAAGTGAATTGAATCTCAATCTTGACGATGAGAATAAATAGAACGAGGCAGTCGCAA
>JAKUNY010000029.1 GCA_022451765.1 Candidatus Poseidoniaceae archaeon | reverse complement strand
CTTAACATCGTTGAAGGGGACTCTACACGGGGTGTCGCTCATGCGGCTCGAGTGGCTTTTGAGATTGGCTGCGATGTCGGGAAAACAACGTGGACCGGTGATGAAGAATCCTTCTCTCAAGTGACCTCCGCCGCTCCTATTCCTTTGCTCGTTGCCGGGGGAGCGAAAACCAATACCCATGAAATGCTTTCAATGGTCGAGAAGGCCATGAAAAACGGTGCTGCTGGTGTCTGCATGGGACGCCAAGTTTTTGCCCATGATTCACCTGAATCCGTTGCAAAGGCATTGATGATGATCGTTCACGATGGTGCATCTGCGGAAGATGCGATAAAAGCCGTCAACCTCTGAGGGATAGACATGGAAATATGGCTCGATGCACTCGATAAAACGGGTCATTTCGCTGTTGATGCCACGTTTTCAAAAAAAGATGGTTCTGATATTCGCTTGACAGATGGTCTTCTGTACAGGGATGGAGTGATGATTGGCGGACATGTTCACATCGATTCTGAAGAGGCACAGACAAAGGCTCGCAGTCTAGCAGGAAGCGTCGAATGGATATTACTTACGTTCGAGAATTGGTCGATGATTCCTATCGAGAACATTGTCGCCGTAGCAGAATCAACACCGACAAAGGTAGCTGCTCAAATCACGCAGCCCATCGAGGCTCAGGGAGCTGGCTTTGCATTGGACATAGGTGTTGATGCTTTGTTGTGCTCCTCAGAATGTCTCGAAGCCGCCCAAGTTGTTAAGTCTCTACGGCTCGAGAGTACAGTTGCGACAACTCCTGAAAGAACTGATCATTCAACGCCGGCCAAGCTTACAACGATGACGATTACCGATGTTCAAGAAGGCCATTCTGGAGATCGTGTGTGCATCGATCTTCTGTCCATGTTAAGCGAGGGAGAGGGTGTTTTGGTTGGCTCAACCTCTCGCTCATTTGCCCTTATTCATGGCGAAACTATTCAATCGAAGTACGTCCCAACAAGACCCTTTCGAATCAACGCTGGAAGTGTTGAGGCATACACCTACCTTGCCGACGGCTCCACAAAATACCTCTGTGAGATACATTCCGGTGACGAGATATGCATCATTGGGCGAAGCGGAGAATCGAGAACCGCAACCGTTGGTAGAATGAAAATAGAGACAAGGCCCCTCATTCTATTGAGATTTCAAGATGAAAATACTAATGAAGGTCATGTATTCATTCAGCAAGCGGAGACGGTTCGCTTGGTTCTAGAGAACGGTGGAGTCTGTTCAGTTACTGATATCTCCATTGGAGATCGCATTCTCGGATGCTCATTTTTCTCAACTCGTCATGTAGGACAGAGCATCTCCGCACCGTCCAAGGAGCGTTGATGCATGGCAGTCTTGGGCAAAGGTTCTGCGCATGGTGGATGCAGTCTTCTCCACGCAGCAGGCACCGGTTACGGTGCAAGTATGGCACTGGATCTCCCGATTCTCGTCCGTGTGTTGGACAAGAAGAGCAAGCGTGATCTGCCGGATGAGGATGGTTTGTTATCCCATGTCGCCGATGCTTGGAAAAATGCAGGTCATGAATTCCCCATCGATGAAGAGGACATGCACTGGGCAGTTCAATCAAGGATTCCTGTTCGAGAGGGATTGAAATCGTCCTCGGCCCTTTGTGTCGCAGCCGTGCGTGCTCTTTGTGATTCCACAGGAACCGATCTTGAATTGCATGAAATCGTAGCGATCGCTGTTGACGCTCAAATCAGGGCCGATATTACCCTAACTGGCAGCATCGATGATACATGGGCTTGCGCAACAGGTGGATGGAAATTAATCAATGCCAACGAGCCGGACGTTGCTCAAGGTGTTCTTCTCGAGGGGGATGGACCTGCAAGAGAGGATTGGAAGGTGCTTGTCGTTTCTCGTGGCCCTCGAGATGCAAGACCATCGCTCGAGGATTTCCTTCCACATCAACAGCAGTTTATTCAAGCACTCAATGCTGTCCAAGAAGGAAACGAATTGGTAGCATTAACACTCAATGGCCGAGGTGTGGTTGGGGCAACAAAAGACCATCGAGCGAGGATTCTTGCAAACGACGCACTCGTCAACGGCGCTCGCGCAGCAGGTCCGACTGGGTCGGGTACTGCGATTGTTATCGTCATTCCAATTCAATTGGAAGGCGTGCTAAAGCGAATCAAATCGTGGTATGCAAACAAGCATCCAGAATTTGATGTCATTGAAACAAGTTTCATTAATCCTGAGAAAAAAGACGCTGAGGAGTAAGGCTCAACTTCTTGAATGCGAGTTGTGTGGGCGAATTGAGTCCAATGAAGATGCGCCTGGGGGAATCCCTGACAATGACCTTGTTTGGCGAAAGTCATGGACAGTTGGTTGGAGCCTTGTTGGAGGGCGTCCCTCCCGGACTCCAAATCGATGAGAAGCGTATTGCACAACGGATGATGACTCGACGACCCGGCGGTCATTTTGCAAGCAAGCGGAACGAAGATGATGCGGTGGAGCTGCTTACAGGCGTCCACGAAGGTTTTGCCACAGGGCAGCCGATTTTACTGCAAATTCCGAACAAAGACTCCCGTTCAAGTGATTATAGTTTCATTCCCAACCATCCACGACCGGGTCATCAAGATCTTCTCATGCAAATGCGAACTGGAGGGTTTGCTGATTTGCGAGGCGGGGGTTCCTCCTCTGCTCGATTAACAGCAGGTATTGTCGCAGCGGCTGCACTCGTTGAGCCACTGCTAGGAGACATCAAAATCGAGGCACATGTTGGTGCAATTGGATCCATTGAAGCAGCACCAATTGATGCGTGTCCAGATGAATGGGAAAACGAACTCTGCGAGCAACTTCGCTGTCGCGATCCAAATGTCGTCGAAGCAATGAAGGAACATGTTGTAGCAATTCGAAAACAGAAGAATTCGACCGGAAGTCGCGTTGATGTCCTCATCAGCAACCTCCCACGAGGAATTGGTGAACCTTGGTTTGACGGCCTTGAGCCTGCACTTGGACGCGCCTATCTATCGATTCCAGCTTGTCGAGGTGTGGCTTTTGGAAAAGGGTTTGAAGCGGTTAAGATGACTAGACATAAGCACAACAGCCCATGGGGAGGCTCCAAACAACAGCCACTGCAAGAAGGAGATCGTCCTGATGGAAGCATTGCGGGTCTGTCGTCGGGTTCGGACCTTTATGCCAAGATTGCGTTGAAGCCCCCTTCGAGCATAGCTCATGAACAAACGACGTTGGATTTGGCTGATTGTCAAAAGAAACCTCTTGTTGTCAAAGGGCGCCATGACCCTGTACTTGGTCCAAGGGCTGTGAGCGTTGCTCGGGCAATGACGACGTTGGTCCTATGCGATCTCATCCTCAGGAAACGTGATGCGTTGTGACCAAGCGAATCATTCACAAGTTTGGAGGATCATGCCTTCGCGAACCGGGTGATATTGAGAAAATTGCTGAAGTAATTCGAGGAAATCACCAAGCGATTCTTGTTGTCTCTGCCCTGTGGGGGACGACCGACCGATTGTATCGTGCGGCGAAGGAACCACGATATGCAAGCAGATTGGTTCAGGACTTATCAAAGCAACATCTACGGTTCGCTCCAGGTCTTGATTCATCAAAGAATGCCCATTTGTTTTCCATGGTTCTGCATACGCTCAAAGACACTCTGCGTTTGTTGGCTCAAGACCCGAATGACCAATCTGCATTGAACAACCTTCTCGCATCGGGAGAGCGCTTGAGTGCATTGGTCGTTGCACATCGATTGCAAGAATACGGTTTTGATGCATACCCGCTTGGCGCTGAAGACATCGGAATCACTCTCGATGGAAATTATCAGGCCAATCACGTCGATTTGCAAGCATCAAGCACGAAACTCGACCGAGAGACACTTCATGGCACGCCGGTTATCACGGGTTGGTTCGGTGAAGGACAGAACAAGGACATAGCAATCCTCAGCCGAGGTGGCTCGGATCATTCTGCGACTGCAATTGCAAATCTCATTGAAGCCGATCGGGTCATCCTCTGGAAAGACGTACCCGGAATATTCAGATTAAACCCGCGTTGGGGTATCCGCTCGGAAACAATCCCGTATCTGGATTATTTGGAAGCTATTGAATTATCACTGATGGATACACCTGTCCTGCACCCCTCTACAATCGAACCACTCATTGAACCAAACATTCAGTTGGAGGTTCGGCATCTCCACCACTCAGGTGCTGAACAGAAAACCATCGTTGGACCAAGACTCCCTGAAGACCAACTGAAAGCAGTCGGCTGCCTGCCAAATGTCATCAGTCTTGGCTTCTCCCACCACCATGTGGATTCACATCAACGCCAGCTTGTGAAGATTCTTGGTGAGTTAGCCCAAAATGAGGTCCATTGGTGGGGTTTGGAATCCAGACTAGGTGATTCTCGACTCATCGTCTCACCGCATGACTTGCATCGTGCGGCTACAATTTTCGATCCGTTTGACATCGAAGCCTAACACCATAATCACCTCGGTTTGTTGTCACTCATCGGATGTCGAGAAAGCGATATGGATGAAATCAATTCATTGTTTGATTCAACCGAATATGAACTTACTTGGCTCAATCAGACAAGCTCAGCAGCACGAGTGGCAATCGACGGAGAAGATTTGAGCGAGGCTCTCCAGATGTTGCACAACTTAATTCAACAAAGAATTCAAGCTAAGATTCAGCAGATTTGATTCACTAATCGTTGCCTTCACGGCGCTTCTGAATGTATGTTGGTAAGTCAAGAGCAAACAATCCCCCAACTACGAGGAAGACAAACAGTGTTCCAAGCGCTACACCGTAGACGGACCCCAGTTCGACTGATTCACTCAGACGGGTTGCAGTATCCTCTGACAAAATCCCAACCACCCATGGCAGGATGGTGTTTGCAGAGAGAACCAGGGTTGCAAGAACGGTTGCGACGATTGGATTGATGATAAGCGAGCGATGGTATTTGCCAACAATTTTCTTCGGGTTCATGACATAGACTTCGTTTGTTCGGATGCTTGTGTCCAGCATTGAGTAACGAAGTACTCCGTTTGAGAGTTCGAAGTACATGATAAGAAGAACGGAGTAGATGACGACCAATGAGGCAAGAATCGTTGGGCTATCTGCCAGCCCGAAGAGATTGTTCACACTCGTCTTCGATGATGCAAAGCGCATGATAGCCAGGATAAACAACATATACGATCCGAGCATGTATCGCGCATCTCGCTGGTAAGCGCCCCAGAAACCAAGACCTGTCGCACCCACAATAATTCCAATCTGGAACAACAGTGCAAGGTCTGCGCTTCCGAGAAGCATGAACCAAATGGTTCCCTCTGGCGGAGATATGATGTACGTTAGGAGAGCAAGTCCAACGAGGATAACGTACACGCCAAGTTGCATGTTTTGCACAAACTTGTCTGGAGGTAAGAATTTCATTTTCGGAACAATAGGTCCTCCAATAAGGCTCTCAATGAAAGAAGGCATTTCCAATTCAGGAATTGCGTCTTTTGGTATTTCAGAGCCAATGCCTGCCTGACCGGCTGCCTTCTTCCGACTTGGAGCGGACGAACGGACAACCTTACCATCATACAGATGGGCAGTATCAGAGGACGGTTTTCGCATTGTCATGTTCTCACCTCAGAACCCTCTTGCACCTGCAAGTGCTGTTGATAGGAGCATATCAGGCTCCCAATCCATGATGTTCACACCGAGTCCACGTAATTCACCGATCAAAACGTCTCGTTCTGTCTTCATGACTTCGTAGCCTGTTCGGTCAAGTCGCTTTGCATCGAACTCAAACTCAAGTGATGATGGTGTAAGCACAGTGACATCGAAATCACGCGCTCGGAAATCTCGTAGTGCATTAACAATGGTCGGGTCGTCCTCTAAATTTGAGAGGAATATGATTGGACTACCTTTGTTGATGTGCGGTAGAATTCGGTTGACAACAACTTGGAGGGGAATGTTTCCACGAGCGACTGCTCCTGCAAGTTTTGTTAGAATTACGTACAGTTGCTTCTTTCCGGTGTCACGGTCGACGCTCACCACTTCATCCCCGTAAACAACAACGCCTACAGAGTCACGACGGCCCAGGAAATACTTGGCCAAGGAAGCAGCAGCTCGCGTGGAATAAACCAACGCGTTGCGGCTTACTGGACCTGTTTCGCTCACAGCACGTGAGTCGATGATGATGATGACGTCAGAGACTGCGTCACGTTCTCGCTCATTGACCATCAACTTGCCTGAGCGCGCATAGGCATTCCAATTTATTGCACGGAAAGAGTCTCCTTCGAAGTACTCACGAAGCGAGTAGAACTCAGAACCGGGACCAGGTTGGCGAATGTTGACAGCGCCAGTAAAAATCTTCGGAACACGGGATTTGACAAAGGTCTCTTTGAGATCCTCCATCTTCGGGAACACAAGGAAATCGTTGTAGACATGCATTTCTTTTTCCTTGTGAAACAAGCCGAACGGATCTTGTATTCGAACAGCAACAGGTCCTATGCTGTAGAAGCCTCTTAGTGGACACTCAAGTGTGTACTCGATGTAGGTCTCACGTCGTGGACCGAGTTCCATCAGAATGTAGTTCGAGCCTTCCTTGATACGCATAACCTCTGGAACTCGGTCTCGAACTTCGAGAATCTTTGCAAGTCCAGAGTTGTTCTGCATACGTAATGTTACTGTCAATTCACCGTCCTCAAAAATTCGTGCTCCTGAGAGTTTTCTCATGGCAAGAACGCTACCTAATGCGACGCCTTCTTCACCAGTCCACTCTTCGGCACGACGGCCACTTGAGGCGACGTCAGCATGGCCGCCGAACAATGCAGCCCACGTTAGGAATACGAAAATCACAACAGCAATTGTGACCAACTGGGAATTCCTAAGCGTGAGGCCAAGAAGATACATGGCGACTGCCATGCTTCCTAGCATTGCTGATTTGCGACTCCACATCCGAGAACACCTCTATACAAGTTCGAATCAATGTCTTCAAACGGTAGGTACTGGGACTTCTCGTAGAATGCTTTGCATAACTTCGCCAGCCTCGAGACCCTTGATTTGATGCTCAGGTTTGAGGATGATTCTGTGTGCAATCGCAAGTTCTGCAACCGATTTGATGTCATCAGGTGTCACGAAGTCACGTCCACGTAGTGCGGCCGCTGCACGGCCAGTCTTGAGCAATGCTTGAGAACCACGAGGAGAAGAACCAACGAGGACACGTGGATCTTCACGGGTTCGAGCAACGACTTCAACCATGTACATACGAAGGGCAGGGTCGACGTAGACGTCTTCACAAGCCTGTTGCATAGCGATGACACGTTGTGGATCGGTAATAACGTCGACATCGACGGCGTCTTTACCGCGTGTAATACGGCGAGAGAGAATCTCGTCTTCATCAGCACGGTCTGGGTAACCAACACTCATCTTGAACATAAATCGGTCAAGTTGAGCCTCAGGAAGCGGATAAGTACCCTCTTGCTCGACAGGGTTCTGGGTCGCCATAACAATGAACGGAGCAGGGAGTTTGTGAGTAACAGTACCGATGGTTACTTGCTTCTCTTGCATAGCCTCAAGCAAAGCTGCTTGTGTCTTTGGCGGTGCACGGTTGATCTCGTCAGCAAGAAGTAGGTTACAGAACAAAGGTCCTGGCTTGAATGTAAATTCACCCTTCTTTGCGTCGTAAATGTTGGTACCGGTAATGTCCGCTGGAAGCAAGTCAGGCGTGAATTGAACACGCTTGAAGTCACAACCAAGGGCGTCAGCAAACGTATTGGTCATCAGTGTCTTTGCCAATCCAGGATAGTCTTCGAAGAGAAGGTTACCGTTGGAAAGGATATTGATGAGAACGTTGTCGATGACGTGGCTCTTACCGATAATGACTTTCTGAACTTCAGCGCTAATCGCTTGTGCGATGGCGCCAACGGCGGAAAGTCGCTCACGGACTTCTGGGGTGCTTTGGTGCTTCGGCTGGGCCGGAGCGGCCGGTGCTGCAGGGGCGGCGGGCGCTACTGGTGCTGCAGGTGCTACTGGTGCGGCTGGTGCCGCAGGCATAGGTGCTGCAGGTGCAGGTGGCGCTGGTGCCGCTGGCGCTGCTGGCGCGGGCGCGGGCGGGGCTGCTGGTGGTGCGGGGGGTTGCATGTCATTTTCCTCCTTTTTTCTTCAGTTTCCCCAACGACGAATGACGGGAATAATGTCCCTTAGTTCTTCGTTGGAATAGGATCTCGCTGAACTAACGAGTTCAACAAGGCGTGGGTCACGGACCATCTGCATAATTTCTGCAGGGGTCTTTCGGGCAAATTCATCCCGAGTTAGATCATTAAATTGCCGAACTTTGGAGAGGAATGCCTCTCGCACTCGGACTTGGTAGAGAGAAGAGTCTACTTTTGTAGGACGTTCTCTGAATCGGGTTAAATCGAAAACGTGTCGCCAGTTTTCTTTTTCGGGCACAACCATGATTGCGATGGCCAATAGTGCGAACAGGTTGAGGATAATCAGCCATTTGAGGTAAGCATCACTGGTGAGCAATACAACGGCTCCGATCGCTTCTGTGAAGGGTTGTGTTGCGATGCTTGAAACGTGTCGGCTTTCATCGAAGACGATGTTGAATTCGTCCGTGTTACGAGTAATTTGCGAGGAAAGTTCATCGTTGTCGAATTCCATCATGTCTCGGATAAGTGCACGGAAGTACAGCTGGTTCCCTCGCCATGTTGTGTCACCTTGCGTGGAGGCAAGTCCATCCGGGTCTGAATCCCAACAACTATGTCCGTTTGCTATGTAAATGTCGCCGCATTGTGCCTTTCCGGTAAGGTCAGCGGTATCAAAGTCCCAGAGATGGTTTGCGAATACAGAATGGTCGGATACGAATACGATGCTGCCTGTAACAGAGACCTCCCCATTGTCGCCGTCAGATTTCGCATCATAGGCTTCGATGTTTGGATAATCAACTCGGACGATAAGGTCCGTCTTTCCAGTCTTTGGGTTGGCAATGTTGTTGATGTCAAATCCTGAGCGAGCGACAAAAGCTTGGTCACTTGCAGAGGCGAGAACGCTGACTTCTCGAGTGTCATCCTCGATATCCAGAACCTGTATTGCGGTCGGTGAATGGAAAAGAACCGGCATCCTGCAATTATCGGTCTCGCCTGAACTGACTTCAACCTCGGTGCAAGGCGTTCGTAAGGATGCTTCATCCATCAAATCGAGGTCTTGACTCACAGAAGCAACCGACCAAAGTCGAGTCTCTTGTGGAGCTAAACGTACGGCCCGATCAGCAGTGTCGGTAACTTCGTAATACCACTTCCCATCCGATACGGGAGCGTCGAAGTAGAGTACACCGAATTCCTCAGCAACGCGCTTGGCGTTGGTGGAGTTTGCTGCCAAGATAACCTTACCACCCTTTTCGGTAACAAAATCGTGAATTGCTTGTGCTTCTGCAGCATCGAATGGCTTCTCAGGAGCAGCGATAATCAGCATAGTGCGGTGGGGGTCTTGCCAATCGTTGACGAGCATCGGCGTGGACATTGTGTTGTAAATCGAGTACTTTTCACCGGTCGTTCCGTCTTCGCTCTCTCCAAGAGTATCCCGCATGATGGAAAGTTGCTGGTATTGATAATCACCGTCAGCATCTCGCACATAGGGCGAGAAGACTGTTTCTTTGGATGAGGAAGCAAATACGATCAAAACCGTTGAAAGGAGAATAGAAACGACGAGGCCGACCATCAGTTTCTTTTCAACAGAGAGTTTTGTTTTCTCTGTCTCTGCCATAATTCCACCTCATTCTGCGGCAAGCGCAGTATGTTCTTTTCATCGGAATCACGATACACACATAATGATTCTCCCTTGACGTTTAGAGAGATTTTTATGGTATCAGTGCAACATGACTAGCCCTAATCAGTCCACATCGAGGCGATTTCGTCGGAGATGTGCCACGATTCCAATTACTACAAACAACGTTTGTGGACCAAGTGCTGGCAAGGCCGAAGAACCGTCAGAATCGGAGCCAGAATTTGATGAACTTGAACCCGTATCGCCTGTGTTTGAGTCTTGCTCACCACCGGACGCATCAATGTCGATACTGAACGACGTGCTACGCTCTAATCCATTGCCTTCAGAGGTCACGATAATCGTAACTTCACAGGTCTTGCTTGGATGGGCGGTTGAAGGTGCAATCCTGAAAGTAACTTCCATGGCTGCGTTTCCGTTCACACCAGTCGGCTGAATTTGCGTATCTTCTCCAGACTCAAGGCCTTCCATATCGAGGAGAGGGCAACTGCGAATCTCGGCTTCGATTTTGCTGGCAGCATCAACGCTGTTGCCCATGTTGTTGAGGAGCAATGTCTCCTCAACCCAAGTGCCCGCGTCAACTGAATTGATGGTGAGTGAAATTTC
Organism: Candidatus Poseidoniaceae archaeon; assembly: GCA_022451765.1. GTDB lineage: Archaea > Thermoplasmatota > Poseidoniia > Poseidoniales > Poseidoniaceae > MGIIa-L2. The sequence continues at coordinate 2,469 of JAKUNY010000029.1, read as the reverse complement.
TGGAAGAAGCTTATGATACCTGGGAACATTTAGATCTGCTTCGATTTCTTTTGGCGATACTGGAGCTCCTGCTGCATTTTCCTCTGCTGTGACTTTCATACCGATTTTATCGCTTGGTGAATGACTCCGAACCTCATCGGCATCCGATGTCGTTAATTCAATCGAGAAGGTTTCATTTGACTGTGCGCTAACTGTAATCGATTCTTCGAAAGAGGTTTCAATGAATTCAACATCATCCTCGAACTCAACAACAATTGTTAGGCTAAGATCGTTTACTCGAGGGTTGTCAACAAAAAATACCAGCGTGTCTTCAATCCTCCACTTTTCTCCATCGAGGGCTAGGTCATAACTTGGTTCAACCTCAGTTTCCCAACCAAATTCCCACTCATTGTTGGATGGGAATTGCCCAGAAGTCAATGGCAGCATTGCAATGAAAAGGAGGGAGAAGAGGATAATCGCAGCCCGTTTCATGACGCATCACCAAGAATTTCTCGAAGACTTCGCTTTGCAAGCTCCCTAACCATCGATTTGCGATACCTTGGTGGCAGCGCAGTGTTGTTGACAGGTTTGATGGATTTCATTATCGCCTCGGAGAGGGGGTTGATGAGTTCGGATGAGAATGATTCATCGAAGGCATCGATTTCTGCTTGATGCGAACGAGGAATCGATTCCAAGGCTGTTGATGCAATGCGTAGCGATGATGGATCTCCACGAATCCAGGAAGAGGCAACACCGGCCTCTGGAAAATCCCATGACTCTCGAACACGGAGTTTCTTGTATGAACCAACTCGATTTTCAACGCCTTGTGGGAATGTAACTTTAAGCACAAATTCACCTTCTTCCAAAATGTTCCTGGTAATCCCATCAAGTTGGAAGAATGCGTCAGCAGGAACCTCTCTTGGACCGTGCGGGCCGATGATGTGAATTGTACCCTCCAAAACAATGAGTGATGGAGCGAGGTCGCCTTGGTAGGTGGCGACGCAAAGTGTGTTTTGATTTGGAATAACCCGACAATCTGATCCCGTTCCACAATCTTCCTTGTGACACCAATCGATCGAACGGCGCCAGTCCTCACTTTGATTGATCCAGAAACAGCGTGTATCAAGACAGATGTTTCCACCCACAGTCGCATTGTTTCGCACCAATGATGAAGCAATCTTACTCGCCGCTGAGGCAATGAGTGGGTGGACACTGTCGGATGTTGTCAATGCACCCAATCGAGCCATAGCTCCAATCTCATGCATAGAAATTGTATCAAGTCCAGCAATCTTTGCGAGGGAAATAACGTGCTTTTTGACATTGATGTGCCATTTGTAATTTGGTAAAATATCGGTGCCGCCTGCAACCCAATCAAACGATTCTTCATTTGCTATAAACGACGATGCGAGTTCGCACGCTTCTTCAACGGTGTTCGGATGATGGAGATTGAACCGCGGCATCAACATCATTGTTCACCTCCCATTTGGCGTTGCTCTTTTTTCAACCAAGCCTTGCCGGCAAGTCCGAGTTCAGCAAGTTGCTCTGGCACCGGTTCGACTGAAGATTTCCAGCCTTCTACTTGATCCTCAAGTGGTTGGTTTGGATCGAAGCCAAACAGCACACCATTGACATAGGCACTCGTATCCTCGCTTCGCTGACGTCGACGATCCCGATCCTTGTGTTCAGAGGCTCGTGCAACCAATGTCGACTGCAGTGAGCTGTGCTCGAGGCGTGGAGAGGGCATCTCGGTTTCATCAATTCCACCCAATTCCTTGATTTTGGCAGAAATCGCTTTCCAGACCACATCGGGCGTGAGTGGTAAAACCCGAATCCGCACGCCAATCGCGCCGTATACTGCATTGACAACGGCAGGTAGAATCGGCAAGAGGGGACCTTCACCTGCTTCTTTCGCTCCAAATGGCCCCTCAGGGTCTGAAGATTCAACGATGATTGGAGTCACGTGAGGCATTTCGTGGATGGATGGGATTTTGTATTCCAAGAGGTTAGCATTTTGCAAATGACCGGTACGCCCGTAGACCATTTTCTCGGAGAGGACCTGTCCCAATCCCATGTGACATGAACCAATGATTTGACCTTCGACAGCAAGTGGGTTCAATGCTTTACCACACTCATGAGCAGCCCAAACGTTTGTGCATGAAACAAGACCAGTTTCGACATCGACATCAACCTCTGCGACATACGCCGAGAACGAGTAAGCAGGAGCGAGCCCCGCTGCGGCCCCTTTGTGTACACCGCCCATTGGAGGTGACCGATAAGCACCACTGGAGATGAGTGAGCCGTTGTCTTCTTGCGCCTTGTGAAGGGCTTCAAGATAAGAGACGCCGACTGCAGGGTCGTGCTTGTAGTAGATGCGGCGGTCGTTGAGGACAAGGACATCAGGGTGGTATCCCAACATTTCCCAAGCAGCATTGAGGAGTTTTTCACGGATATCAAGCGCTGCTCGAATCGCAGCATTTGCATTCATGAACG
>JAKUNY010000282.1 GCA_022451765.1 Candidatus Poseidoniaceae archaeon | reverse complement strand
GAACCAGACGTTGCTCTACGAGCATTTGGGATGGTCTTATCCTGAGACGAATTACTGGGGTCGAGTGAAAGTACACGAATGGGGAGGATTCTCAACCTCGAAAATCCGAGCTTCGATCGAACTCGGAGAATACAGTAGATGGGATGCCCCGCGCTTGCCAACGATTCAAGGGCTTCAAGCAAGAGGGATTCAGGCAGATGCTCTGCGTAATTTTTGGATTGAACTTGGCGTAACACAGAAAGATATCTCTGTACCACTTGCAACCTTGTTCTCTCATAACACAAAGAAGATTGATGACGATGCACCTCGTTTATCCTTCATTCGTGACCCAGTTGAAGTTGAAATTCTCGGCGATGTACCCTCTGAAATTGAATTACCCATTCATCCAAACCATTCTGATAAAGGGACTCGTACAATTTCCCTCAACCCTCCAAATGTATTCATCGAATCGGAAGATGCACGCGGCTCTTACAGACTCAAAGAGTTTGCAGACATCGACGAAGATGGCAATATAGAATCCGTAGAGCGATCCGACAAACGACCCATCATTCACTGGACATCAACGACCACATCCGAACGTTCCACCTTATTGATTCCAAATCAAGAAGAAATTGAACACAGATCAGGTCGAGTGGAATCAAACGATTATCCAGCAGGGACCATAGTTCAGCTCGAACGAATCGGCTATGCGATTGTCACCAACGAGGGCTTCTTGTTGATGCACGAGTAACCCACATCTTCCAACCAATGCACTTTCTCATTCAAGATTATCCACCGAAGAGTTGGTTAGCCTAAAGCACCACCAAGCATCATGGCGGAGGACTCGCAATAGCACAAGTTGCCCTCCGAAGTGTGCACGGGAAATTTCTGAGTGCGCAGCCTGACGGGAGCGCACAGTGGAACCGTGATGTTGCAAGTACGTGGGAGTATTTCCATATCGAGGAGCGCCCAGGCGGCAAAATCACGCTCAAGAGCTCGCACGGAAAGTACGTTTCAGCACAAGCCGACGGTAGCGTGCAAATCAATCGCGATGCGGCACCACCGGGGGGCTGGGAAGAGTTCACGGGCGAACTCCGTGACAACGGTGTCGTCTGTTTGAAATCCTGTCATGGGAAGTACCTGAGTGCGCAGCAGAATGGCACAGCACAATGGAACCGAGACCATGCGCCAAGAGGCGGCTGGGAAGACATCCAGTTCGTGCAGTTGGGCGCTACTGGTCAACAACAACCTACAACAACTACAGCATCTATGCCCTTGTATGTAACCGTCGCTCAAGCCGGAAGTCCGGAAGTGAACGGGAACTACAAGTTCATGCCCGGCAAACATGAGAATAGACACTTCAGCACTATCGCCGGCCATTACCAGCATACTCAGAACCCTGAGATTTTCATCGCTTTCCAAGACTGCGGAACTAACCATCAACGCCCGGAGTGGAACAAGTGGATGATCATCTCAAAAGTCGGGGGTCTCTATGCCGCGCATACCGGTGGAAAGATCGGAGTTCCACCGCGTGAGGGCGTATGGGAAA
>JAKUNY010000281.1 GCA_022451765.1 Candidatus Poseidoniaceae archaeon | reverse complement strand
TATATTGCGTCGTAGTGAGATTAACGGTTGGTGAACCTGAAATCGTACCAATGTCGAAGACAAGACCGTTTGGTAGAGCCGCTACAATCGCCCAAGTTTCTGGAATACCTCCAGATACAGTCGGTGACCAAACAATGGCTTGTTCTGTACGGATAAAGGTCTGATTTTCTGGGTTGTAGAACAAGTTGACAACCGGCTCATGGACAGTGATGTTGATCGTGTGTATGGCTGAACCACCTGTCGTGTTGGCAAAGATGGTGTACATGATCGGTGTTGATTGATTCACGCTCGTTGTACCGAACAGCACACCAATAGCAAACGTTAATCCAGGCAATGGTGACGGTGAAATTCCCCATTCACTGACGTTTCCACCAGTAACAATCGGATGCAAGTTTGTCATAGCAACCGTACGCGTCAAGGTGAGATTTTCTGGGTTGTAATCCAAATCAACGATTGGTTCGAGGATGGTCAAATTGATTGCGTGGAAGGCTGCACCACCCGAGGTATTGGCCCAGACTGTGAAGGTTGTACGCGTCATGTTCACTGACGGCGTACCGCTGATGACGCCGCTGTTGAAACTCAATCCGGAAGGCAGCAATGGATTAATGCTCCATGTTTCTGCTGTACCATTGGTCACGGTCGGTGTCATCGTAACCATGGCAACACCTCGAGTTAATGTCTGATTCTCAGGGTTGTAATCGAGAATGACACCCGGCTCAAGGATGGTGAGATTGATGGTATGCGAAGCAGAACCGCCCGTTGTGTTGGCATAAATCGTGAACATGGTCAAGCTCATGTTGACCGTTGGTGTACCTGAGAGAACGCCATCAGCAAAGTTCAATCCAGGTGGAATCGATGGATGTATTTCCCATGTCTCAACGCTACCACCTGTCACAATTGGATGCAGATCGGTCATGGAAATGCTTCGAACCAAGGTCAAGTTCTCTGGGTTGTAATCAAGAACAACAATCGGCTCTAGGACGGTGATGCTGAGCGTGGTACTGACGCTTCCACCCGAGTTGTTGGCCCAAACGGTGTACGCAGTTGTCGTCATGTTCACTTGAGGCACACCCCAAATCGTGCCGTTGGTCGTGCCGAAGGACAGACCAGAAGGCAGGCTTCCGTTGATGGCCCACGAAGTGATATCGCCCGGACCGGTGAGCGCGGGCACCAACGGAAGGTCGGTGCTGGCTTCATCGCGGACCATGGTCACGTTCTCTGGTGTGTACGTCAGGCTGGTGGGCAACTGGTCGATGACGGTGATGTTGAGGTAGGCCACGCTTGAGCCACCGCTGTTGTTGGCCCAAACGGCGTAGGCGGTATTGTTCCACAGATCCGTCGGCGTGCCCGAGAGCGACCCCGTCGGGGTGTCGAAGGACACACCGCACGGCAGGCTGGCGTTGATGGCCCACGAGGTGAATCCACCGGCACCCGGGAGGGTCGGCTCCAGCGGCAAATCCGTCGAGGGCGTGTTGTTGGTCAGGAGGAGGTTGGATGCAGAATAAGCGATGGTCGGCAGTTGGTCCACGACGGTAATGTTG
>JAKUNY010000280.1 GCA_022451765.1 Candidatus Poseidoniaceae archaeon | reverse complement strand
CAACCGAATTGCGGAGATACAGGTTCAGACGGTCAAGGAAACATCATTCTCTGCGATGAGGACCCAGTAGGCAATGTCTGTGCCAACGGATTTGATGACGACAAGGACGGACAAGTTGATGGCTCGGACTCCGACAATGATGGTGACGCAGATTGTTCATCGGACGATGATGACGGTGATGGCATTGCTGACGAGGCCCCGAATGGTTGGGACACCGACGGCGATGGAATTCCAACGCAGATGGCGCAAACGGAGACCCTGACGGTGACGGCTTGATCAACCTCATGGAATATGTGAATCCTGCGTGGACTACCAACTGCGGTGGCGTTCCTTGTTTCCGACAGGGCCCTGATGGCGTTCCTACCGAAACAGTCTCTCCTTGTGACCCTGTTCAGGGCATTGGACCTGGAGCATGTGCTACGCTCACTGCAGAGGTCGACGGCATCACATCTACAAATCCGCAAGACAGCGATACCGACAACGATGGATTGAACGACTCATACGAAGCACTAACCCTGTTGACCGACCCGACCAGTTCGGACACAGACAGCGATGGGATTCCAGACGGTGTGGAAATCAACGGGGCATATGGAAACCCTCCACAAGCCTCCGATCCACGAGACAACAACACCGATGACGATGCATTTGACGACGGCGATGAGGACCCCAACGGAAACGGTCTTGTTGACCCGGGCGAAACAGATCCCACCCGAAGAGAAGATTCAGGTGACGAAGACAACGATGGTATACAAAACTGGGAGGAAAATCTCTCATGCACCGAATGGAACGTTGCAGACACTGACTTTGGAGGAGTAAATGACGGGGACGAGCGTAACGTCAGTCATGGAACAGACCCGTGTGATTCGTTGGTCAATTTCGTCACAACCTTCGTTTCCTTTAGCGCTGCAAACCAACTCTTCTTGGCGGATGCAAGCGGTTTCAATCCGAACGGTGGTATCGGTTACTACAACAATTCGGGCACGTATACTGCGTTCGGTTACCTGTCTGCATCGCTAACCAGTAACGCGCTGCAGGGTGTTGCTCCTGCACCGACAGGTACGCCAACTTCGATTGAAAGCCGAAACGGTTCGTTTTGTCACACGGCCGCAAACCAAGACGGGACCATTGGAACAACGCGAACCTACTGCGACGATGACTACACAGAGAGCGACGGGGATGGCCTTGCCAACTGGGAAGAACTTCTTGGGACCTATGGATGGTTCTCCAATCCTACCCTTGCAGATACAGACGGAGATGGCGTCAATGATTACGACGAAGTGTTTGACAACACTGACCCGACCGAGCCCTGTTTCAATACATTGGATCCAGACGGCGACGGAATCAACTCATACTTTGCAAACACGACAGGTTGCAATCTTGCATTCATTGGTATCAACAACGGTTCAACCGATATTTGGGTCACAGACTATCAGTCGGTGGATACAGACAGCGGTGGAGTTGATGACAGAACTGAATACTTCGACAGCACCAACCCAGAAAATGACCCAACGGATGATATTCTACCGGACGATTTTGACAACGACGGAATT
>JAKUNY010000028.1 GCA_022451765.1 Candidatus Poseidoniaceae archaeon | reverse complement strand
GAGCAGCACAAGGGACGACAAGACGTCCTTTCTCAAACCTGTTCTTGATTCCAGTTATTGGTGCAGGAATCGCAGTTTTGTTTGACTACGCAACGTACGCTTATGCTCCATCGTTGTTCTTTTTGGGAATGGTCTTTGCCCCCACGGCAGTTGATTGGCCAAAGCATGACAAGTCAAACAATTCGTCGTGGTCCTACAGAGGCTTCTTGTATCTTCCCTGGCTTTTTATTGTCCCATCCGTAGCTTATATCCTAACGCGAGATCTGCTCTTCGTTCTTCTCAATGCGCTGATGTTTGTCCCGTTGTATTCGGAGATGGATGCTCGCAAAGCGTGGGGGTGGGGCGCTGCAGGGACCATGATGTGTCTTGCATCGGCATGGTCAGGCTTGGTTGAACTGCACACGGCTGCAATCATGCTCGGATTCTACATCCTCCCTTGGCTCATCATGGGCGAAGAAGAGTCAGAGCCGAAACCTTGGTTGACCCGTAGATTCCTCATGCGGACAACACTGTGGGCGCCGGTGGTTCTCACCAGCCTGTACATCATTCTGACACTCATCATCCTCATCTCAAGCATCGATGCGGTACAATTCAATGCCCATGAATTGTACGGAGCTCCGTTCGTCATGGGTATGGCCCTTGCGATGTTTGCCTACACATCTCGCAAGCAATCACCTCGACAAATTGTTTCCGTAGTCTTGGGCGTGGCCTTTGCATCGATTTTGCTTGCAACAATCATTCCATCAGCGCTTGGTGGCGATGCCAGTGAGCCAATCTCGGATTTCCTTTCACGTGGAACCATCGCTTGGCTCGTCCTTCCATCGGTCCTGATTGCTCTTGTCCCGATGGGAGCTGAAGTCTACAATCGCGTTAATGCCTCGGGTTTCTCGAAGATTGCTCCAGCAGCGCATCTTGTTCACTTCGGATTGCTGTTGCTGCTTGTTGGGCACGTTTTCACCACCGTTTTGGTCGATCGTGGTGATGCAACCCACCGCATTACACTTGTGCGTGGCGAAATGGTCGAAGTCGATGGATACGGCTACGTTTTCGACGACATCGTGCTCGAAAACGAGAATCTGGAGGTTGGCGATGGATACGTGGGTGCAATCATCAGTGTTTATTCTGGAGATGAGAAAATAGGCGAAGTTGAGCCGGGACTGATTCGCTTTGATGGATCTTCAAATCCACCACGCAGCGAAGTGGATACATTGGTTCGATATCACGGAGACATTGTCTTCATCTTCGATGGTTCACAAACAAACGGACTCATGCAACAGGTTTCCACCGACGGGGCCGACTCTGTTCAACGCATGCGTGTCATCATCTACGACCTTCCAGGGTCGCATTTGGTCTGGGCAGGTTGGGCCTTGATGATGGTCGGAATGGCTTGGCTGACTGTCCTTGATGCTCGGAAAACACCTCATCCTCGTAGTGAAGAAGAGTAGGTTTTCATCCAATTCACTTATCAATACCTTGCCAGTCGCCGAAGCGTTCAGGTGAACCCACATGGAAGAAGGCGACATTATTCACGTTGATTATGACCTCTACAACGGCGAAACAGGCGATTTGATTGAAACCACCCGTGAAGCCACGGCTCAGGAGCATGAAATGCACGATGAAAACCGCACCTACCAACCAATGGTTTGTGTTGTTGGTTCAGGTTCCCTCATCTCAGGATTTGAAGAAGCCCTTCTTGAGGCAGAGGTGGACAAAGATGTCGATCTTGAGCTCGCACCTGTTGATGCGTACGGTGAGAAAGATGCAACCATGATTGAAACAATTAGCATCGACAAGCTTCGACGTGCAGTTCGCGACCCGAATGCTCTCTACCTTGGAGCTCCCGTCAACATTGGTGGTCGCCAAGGTTACCTCTCGTTCCTCGCAGCCGGTCGTGCACGAATAGACTACAACCATCCAATGGCTGGAAAGACCCTCAAGTACAACTTCAGGATTGTGAAGGTCGTTGAAGGAAAAGAAGAGAAGGTTGCTGCATTGCTTGAATCCAACACTGGTCACTCCGACTTTGGTGTCACCTTCGATGGCGACGATCTCAACATCGTTATTCCACAAACCATGCTGTTCGATACCAACGCAGCGATGATGAAGTTCCGCCTCGTTACCGTCTTGCGCGACGCAGTCGAATGCGCTAAGGTTTCCTTCATCGAAGAACATGAACCTCGTGTCATCGCTGAAGAAGAAGAGTGAACATAGTCGGAAGAGATATTTCACAGACCCTTATCATCCAAACGAGGGCGTGGTATGGCAACACTCGAGTCAATTGATGAAGTTCTCGCAACACATCAACCTGCTCTGCCTTCAACACGCCTGTCCATGGTTGCGCAGACACTGACACGTTTGCTTCTTTTGCTCGTCGTTGGAGTCACCCTCGGCCTGCTACTCATGCCTGAGACCGTCTGGGACGAAGGTCTTCGACCGATTATTTGGGAACCAATCCAACAAGATGCTGGCGCTCAAGGAGACGCAGGCTATTCCTACCAAAATACGGCGATTTACACCTTTGGTTTGCTTGCGTCCGTTATCGTCTTCCAAGCATTGTTCCGAACCTTGCAATTACCGGCAGATGACAGGATGATGTTCGCTCTCATTGCTTGGGTTTGCTTAGCACCAATCTTCCGTGTCCTTGAGGATGCTGACTTCTTCCCATCGTCCATCGATTGGCTTCTTATTTCACCGATTATTCATCTGCATTTGGCAACATGGCTCATTGGTATTGGGTTCGTCTCCCATTTGATTGGAAAGAACTGGGACGATGTTGGTGGAGACATTGGTGAACTCAACATCCGAATACGCCTCGTACCGCTTCTTTGTCTTGCACTTCTTTTCATGTGGGCTGTTCTGTATCGGCCTGGCTATTCCGAACACGATATCGGATTGACTTGGGTGGTCTTGGGTCTTGTTCTTGGGTTCGCAAGCCTGATCTTTGCATTCCATGCGACCCGTGATTGGCCGACCATTACCCGCGGACTCCTAGCGTTCGCAGTTGGCGCTTGCTTCGTTGGGCTTGGTCATTGGGCTCAGCTCGCTGCTACGCCATGGCTTCAGGAATCAGGTAGATTGCCAAACGAGGTTGTGTTCTGGCCTGCGCTCATCGTTCTGGGTATTCCCGGTCTTATCTGTGCAGCACTCTACCAAATCGGCAAGGATGATGCACGTCAATTGAAGTTGACAGGCTTCGAGGCAGGTGTACTTCCCGAAGGAATCAGTATAAAATCCTGGGAAGCGGAAGAAAAAGTCGTTGCAAATCATCAGATCGAACAACTCTCCAACAAAGCATTGCTCGCTAGCCCGTTGGTGCTTGCGATGGTCTTCGGTCAATTATGCGATGGCTTTGCCACGATGGTCGGAATTGATTATTTTGATTACTCCGAAAAACATCCTCTAAGCGATGCAGTCATACAGTTCGGGGGCGGCATCAGTGACGATCTTGGCTGGGATGTAGAAGGCGCTTGGCTGTTTGCCATCGTCAAAGCAATCCTTGTAGGGACAATCGCATACATCTTCCTTGAAATGCGCGTTGAAAACCGACAAAAACATCTGCGTTTGCTGATTGTTCTTGCGGTGCTCATCGTCGGTCTTGCACCCGGTATTCGTGACATTGGTCGACTGATGCTCGGTGTCTGAAGTCACGATGCCTTGAAGGGTTGAACCGGAGTGGTCAACACAGGTGGAAGCACATGGATCGACTACCGACACGAGTGAACAAAGCCGATCCAGATTATTTGGTCCGCCGAGAACACAATCTCGCTTTGATTGAATTGCTCCGTGGGCGCTTGGATTTGGTGCACAAAGGTGGAGGCGAGAAATACGTCGAACGCCATCGCAGTCGGAATAAAATGCTTGCACGTGAGCGAATTGAACGTATTATCGACCCAGGAACAGCCTTCCTTGAATTGTCGCCACTGGCTGCATACGATCTTTACGATGGCCGAGCACACTCCGCAGGAATCGTAACGGGAATTGGCTGCGTTCACGGGCGTGAAGTCCTTTTTGTTGCGAACGATGCGACTGTAAAGGGCGGTTCATACTACCCAATGACCGTCAAGAAACACATTCGAGCCCAAACGGTTGCGCATGAAAATCATCTACCTTGTGTCTATCTTGTTGACTCTGGAGGGGCATTCTTGCCAATGCAGGACGAAGTATTCCCAGATATTGGGCACTTTGGGCGTATCTTCCGAAATCAAGCCCGTATGTCGGGTGATGGCATTCCTCAGGTTGCTGCTGTGCTCGGTTCATGCACAGCCGGGGGAGCGTACGTTCCAGCGATGAGCGATGAATCGATCATCGTCAAAGGCAATGGGACAATTTTCCTTGCAGGTCCTCCATTGGTAAAAGCAGCGACTGGCGAGGTAGTGACAGCAGAAGAATTGGGTGGGGCAGAAGTGCATACTGTCCAATCCGGTGTTGCTGACCATTACGCTGAGGATGAACCCGAAGCATTACGAATGGTTCGCAATGTCCTTGAGAACATTGGTACGAGAGAACTTGCACCTGCAGCATTGCAAGACCCAGAACCGCCTGCATACGATGCTGATGAGCTGCTTGGATTGATTCCAAGCGACAATCGAACGCCGATCGATGTCCGAGAAATCATTTCTCGTATCGTTGATGGCTCTCGATTCCACGAATTCAAATCGCGTTATGGCACCACATTGGTTTGCGGATTTGCGCACATTCATGGGCACAAAGTTGGCATCGTCGCCAACAACGGTATTCTGTTTTCAGAATCCTCACTAAAGGGTGCTCACTTTGTTGAATTATGCGGTCAACGGGGCATTCCACTCGTGTTCTTGCAGAACATTACAGGCTTCATGGTTGGACAGGCCTACGAGGCAGGAGGCATTGCCAAGGACGGTGCAAAACTCGGCACTGCAGTATCGTGTGTCAACGTCCCCAAGTTTACCGTCATCGTTGGAGGCTCACACGGAGCGGGCAACTACGGAATGTGCGGGAGAGCCTACGACCCACGTTTCCTTTTCATGTGGCCAAATAGCCGAATCTCGGTTATGGGTGGTCCTCAAGCAGCGGATGTTCTTAGTACGGTAAAACAAGACCAACGAGAGCGGGAAGGAAAGCCTCCGATGGCGAGCGAAGAGTTGGATAACTTCCGTGCTCCTATTCTTGAGAAGTATGAGCGGGAAGGTTCACCGTATTATTCCACTGCGAGACTTTGGGACGATGGAATCATTGATCCTCGCGACACTCGTGATGTCCTCGGGCTCTGTCTTGCTGCATCGAGAAACGCTCCACTGCCGGAAGGAAAGTACGGAATTTTTAGAATGTGAATTCCAATTGAAAATTTAAAAATGCAATTGAGGTTTTTTGATGAAGACAATGGAGAATCCACCAAAAACTTCGCTGATCCAACTTACGATTGACGGTAGTTGTGCCCGAATCGAGTTGGCACGTGAGGACAAGTTCAATGCTCTCAATGTTGATATGATTACAGAACTGATTGAAATCTTTGAATGGACCAAAGAACGCAGTGCCGGCCATAACGATGCATTGGAAGACGTCAATGGTCAACCCTATCTTCGCACACTTGTTCTTTCAGGTCGAGGTAAGCACTTTTGCGCTGGAGCTGACATCAACATGATGCGAGATGCAGGAGCCAATACACCAGAAGAGAACAGAAAGGACAGTGAACGCCTCGACCGCCTCTTCAATGGATTGTGGTCGCATCCATGTTTCACAATCGGGGCCATTCAAGGGGTTGCCCTTGGCGGTGGTGCAGGACTCATCGCGTGCTTGGATTACGTCGTTGCCAATGAAAATGTACGCATCGCTCTTTCGGAAGGAAAACTAGGGATTCTACCAGCTGTAATTGGGCCGTACGTCTATCGACGTGTGGGCTCGGCAAACTTCCGTCGTCTTGCTATGCAAGCAAGCAGAGTCAAAGCGGAGGAAGCACTCCGTATTGGCTTCATTGAACGGGTCGTCGAAAGTGTGGAGGATTTCGATGCAGAGGTCAATTCAATCATCGCTGAGGTGCTGACCTCCGGTCCAAGCGCCGCAACTCTCGCAAAGGAGCTGACGCTTGGTTTTGACCGATGGAGGGAAGACGACGAATCCCTCCGAGAGTGGACGCTCGATTTTACCAGTCGAATGCGGGGTTCGAGAGAAGGGCAGGAAGGGCTTTCTTCATTCCTCGAAAAGCGACCTGCCAATTGGAAACCAGATGAGTGAGGTGAAATCATGATTCAACGTGTGCTCGTTGCGAACCGAGGCGAAATCGCCTGTCGCATCCTCCGTGCATGTCGTGAAGCAGGGCTCTCAAGTGTTGCTATTTATGCTCAAAACGATCAGGAAAGCATGTTCCGTGAATTGGCCGATCAATCCGTGCTCCTGGAGGGAGATACAATTGCTGAGACATATCTTAACGGTGCAGCCATTATCGAAGCCGCTAAAGAGACAAGTGCTGATGCCATCCATCCAGGATTTGGATTCCTTTCAGAGCGTGCAGAATTCGCTCAAGCGGTCATGGATGCAGGATTGGTCTGGATTGGACCCTCGCCTCAAGCCATCGAACAGATGGGCGACAAAATGTCAGCACGTCAAATCATGAAGGCTGCTGGAGTCCCGGTTATTCCGGGCGTGGAAATCGAGGAAGAGGACGAATCCCTAGCAATGGAAGCCATTCGAAACGCAGCTGAGGTAACGGGCTACCCGCTCTTACTCAAAGCCACTGCAGGTGGAGGTGGCAAAGGAATGCGTGTCGTCCATGCTGCTGATGGATTGGAGAATGGGGCGGCATCTGCCCGACGTGAAGCGCTGGCAGCGTTTGGAGATGGACGTGTCTACGTTGAAAAACTCTTAATGAAGTCGAAACATGTTGAAGTGCAAGTGCTTGCAGATACGCACGGTCGTTGTATCCATTTGGGTGAACGAGAATGCAGCGTTCAGCGACGTCACCAGAAGGTCTTCGAAGAGGCACCGTGCTCAACAATGACACCCTCGTTGCGTGAGCGAATGGGACAAGCTGCAGTTGCAGCAGCAGAAGCGGTTGATTACGTTGGAGCAGGAACGGTAGAGTTCCTTCTTGCTGAAGATGGATCCTTTTATTTTCTTGAAATGAACACTCGAATTCAGGTTGAGCATCCTGTCACAGAAATGGTCACTGGCGTCGATTTGGTTCGGGAACAACTGCGCATTGCCAACGGAGAAGCAATGTCGGTCAATGCCCTCAATATTCGCGGTCATTCCATCGAAGTCCGTCTTTACGCCGAAGATGCGACAAACAACTTCCTGCCTGCAATTGGTCCTCTCGCAGTGTTCCGCCCGCCCACAGGCCCAGGGATACGTCTCGACACAGGTGTTCGTGAGGGCGATGAAGTCACTCCGCATTACGATCCAATGTTGGCGAAACTGATTGTCTTCGCACCAACACGAGAAGAAGCATTGCAGCGGATGCGCCGTGCCTTGGATGAATTTGTTGTTCTTGGTACAACCACGAACATTGGATTCTTACGAGATCTCTGTGATGTATCAGAGATTATTTCGGGCGATACGTACACATCAATGATTGATGATCTCTATCCAAATGGGTATCAATTCACACCGCGAAAGGAAGATATTGATGTTGCTTTATTGACAGCAGCTGTCGCAGAAACAACAGGAATGCATCGAACAACGGTTGCATCTTCACAAGGCGAACAAGGCATTGCAAGTCCGTTCCAAACGCTCAACAGGAGGTACCCCTGATGCAGCACGAATTCCGTCATGATGGTGAAACCTACGACGTTCTCCTCGAGCGAACTCCAAAAATTTGGACCTTTGCGAATCACTGTGCACACCCACGGGAAGATGGACGCATTCGAATTTACTTTGAAGATGGAACCAAGGCCTGGGCCCATGTTGCCAAAGTCGGCGACGTATGGTGGGTGCATCACTCGGGTCGAATCTTTACCATGGAACGCATTGAAGCAGGTGCCAGCAGTGATGAACATCTCGGAGGTTTGGTCGCACCGATGCCAGGCGTGGTTCTCGACGTTCTCGTATCAGCGGGTCAATCCGTCGAAGCAGGACAAACACTGATGATTCTTGAAGCGATGAAGATGGAGCATAGAATCGTAGCATCGGCGGATGGAACTGTGACGGCCGTCCACTTCAGTGCTGGTGATCGCGTTGAACAGGGAACAAACTTGCTCGACGTTGAGGATGGTGCCTAATCAATCCAACGACCATCGTTGATGATCGAATCAGGACCAACCTTTCCATTGTAGATGTAAGTCCATGCCCATTCCGGCCCAAAGTCAGTCATGACCTCAACAATTGTTCGGTCATACAAGGATTCGGGATGCCCAAATCCGAGGAAACCCTCGATTTGGTCGATTGTTTCAAGGCACTCCGAAGCATCATTCAACGTCACCAAATCACCAAACACAGTCCCTTCACCGAGTTTCATTCCAGGAAACGCCCCTAAATGATGCAATTCACCGTTGGTTGAGGCTGGCTGAATGGATTTGGTGAATGGATGCAATAGGCCGAATCGGTTCTGACCTTTCATGAGGGTTCCATACACAAACAGATGGTTGATGATGCATTGATCGAAGGATTCCTGAAGCGCCTGTTGTAGACCCAAAATTGGCAATCCTCGTTGAATCAGCCCATCGTAAATCAGGCGTTGATACCCAGCGGTTGGTTCCACAAAGTGGGGTTTCTTCCTATGCTCGCAAACGACAAAGGTTGTCGCTCTGTGAAGAACACCATCACGACCAACAACAAGCACCTTTTTTTCTTCATAAAATTGAGGTGCCCCTTCCTTGGCAATCAATGTCTTCCAAGCATCTGCATCAACATCAAACAATGCGCCCGGTGTTGCATGGAACGCATCGGCAGGAACGACGTCTGCCGCTCCTCCCTTACGACCATTAGAGTAGTAGTGAAATTTGAGATGGTGACCAAGCAGCCAAGCAGGTTCCTTTTCCTTCAGTCCATCCGGACTGACACCTCGTTTTTTGCAAAATCTTGACCAATCGTCCCAATCAAGATTCGATCCATATCCGAAATACAGTCGATTTTGTGACAATTTTGCCCGCTCCTGTGAGCAGTATCTGTTTAGTATTTATTAAGACTACCACGTACAAGGTTCGAGAATTGCCTGACCCTGCATGTAAACTTGCAGAACTTCAGGAACTCGAACACGCCCATCCTCAAGCTGGTTTTGCTCAATAATGGCAACCAAGGCCCGAGATGTAGCAACAGCCGTTGAATTGAGTGTGTGCACCATCGGCTGGTTTGGATGGCCCGGTGTTCCGTATCGAATCTCCAACCGATTCGCTTGATAATCGGTACAATTGGAACAAGATACGATTTCCTTGAACGCTTTTGCTCCCGGAAGCCACGCTTCTAAATCGTATTTCCGTGCGGCGACAGTGCCCATGTCGCCTGTGCAAATGTTGACCACTTCGTAGTGCAATCCAAGCGCATCCCAAAGATCGATGCAATTCTGAAGCAGTTCTTCATGCAGTTCCCAAGACGTTTCTGGGGTTGCAATGACGATTTGTTCAACCTTCGTGAATTGATGGACGCGCCAAATACCACGATCGGATTGACCATGGGCACCTACTTCTCTCCGGAAGCAAGAGGATACGCCCACAATCTTCAATGGAAGCAACTCTTCAGGGATTGTTTCTTGCATGTACATTGCAGTAAGAGGATGCTCTGACGTTGCAATCATGTAGTAACCATCAGGGTCGATTCCGTACATGACCGTCTCAAAGTCTGAAAGGTCTGTAACTCCCTCGTAGGCTGCACGATTCATCATCACTGGAGGCTGAACAAAGGAGAACCCCCGCTGTTGAAAGAAGTCAACAGCATACGCTTGTAAGGCCATTTCAAGACGAGCAAGGTCTCCTTTGAGGAAATAGAATCTACTTCCCGTGATCTTCGCAGCACGTTCCAAATCCACCCATTTGTTTTCTTCAATCAATTCATTGTGGGTTTTTGGTTCGAATTCAAAAGATGGTTCCTTGCCGTGAAGTGAATGCTTCGTATTCCCCGATTCATCAGCACCAGAGGGAACGTCTGGGTGGAGCAGATTTGGAATGGACATTCGCACCAAATCTCGTTCGGACAGGAACGCATCTGTCTTCTTCTCCATTTCTGAAATCTGTGCTCCTAGGTCAGCGACCTCGGAGAGAATCCGTTGCGCTTCGGCTTCATCACCGGATTTCTTTGCAGCACCGATACCACGGGCAGCCTCGTTCTTCTGACGTCGCAATTCATTGGTCTCACGAAGCATTCCTTTCCATTTCGTGTCAAGTTCAATCACCTTGTCGATGTTGTCATGAGGTAGACCCCGACGATCGTGATCTGCCCGAATTCTTTCGACCTCTTCACGGCATAATTGAATATCAAGCATTTGAATCATCTCAGAAACTGATGTTAAACTGGAACATCGCCATACCTATTGTGAGTAAGCCACCGACGACGTAGCCCAAAATTGCCCCGCCGTTCAGCAAAGGAAGCCCAGCTTGGGCTTGCCCTTTACCGACGTAATACATGAGAATAGAATAGCCGATCAGGCTTCCAACCAGTGTTGTCATAGCCATGAGGAGGCCGTTATCGCCTCCGACGTACTGAATTGTTGAGAGGACAAGCATACCAGGGAAAATGACATCTCCGAGTCCCATGAGCATTGCATCGTTGCTCTTTGCAACAACGCGTTCTTGAGCGACTTGGGGTACGAGGTCGTCATCAGCTTCATTCGCATCGTGGACGGTCATGCGCTCGGTTCGCATCGTGTAATCGGAATCTTGAGGTGCGACCAACAAAATTGGTAAATTGAGATTCATCATGGTATCTGCAAGATCCAGCATGTGCTTGGATTTGTACACCGCCCATGCGTCGTAAATCGCTGCAGCGATCATGAACACCATGATCAACGTTGGAACAAAGGAAACGCCAAGCATGACGATTACGCCGCTACCAACGAGAATTCCAACGGTGTTAACAACATACCATTCACTGTGAACATACAGGAGAATCATCAACAAGACACTAAAGAGAATCCCAATGATGGTAGGGATGTCTTCGATAACAAGTCCTCCGACCAAGAACATCGATGAATCAACGACGCCTGAATCTGTTGTGTAGGACGAATTGATAACTGTTGCATAGATGTGAATTGTTTCGTCCTCAACATCTTGAGGCGTCTCGCCAAATGCTACAACTACATCCTCTCCTTCTGGAGCATCAACAATCAATCGTTGCGTCATTGAAGCTCCATAGAGCAGGCGAGCATCCTCATCGGTTGTGATCAACAACTCCGTATAGCCGGTCGCATCGATATCGGGCAAACGAACATCACGAATGCTCTTTGCAAAGGCGTTAATGCTTACTCTCGATTCTTCCGCAAAGACTTCGCTTTGCAGGGGTGCATAACTCCATGCGAGAACATCACCGTCGTTGGTGCCCAGAACGATAAGTTGCTCGCCTTCGGTTGAATTCTCCATGGTAACATCAGCAACGTTGGAGTAACCAACATCGAGAGAGGTGAATCCTGCAGTTGAGTTCGCTTCGATGAGCATGGTAACGGGTTGATAGAAGTCATCACCTTCAACCAACCCCGCTGTTTCTTCAAGCAGAATGACACCTGCGTAGTCCCGAGTCACTACCAACAAATGCTCATCACTCAACAATTCTACTTCAATGTGGTCGACGATTTCCATTTGGCTTGGTAGTTGCCATGTGGCTTGCTTTGTCATAACATTTGGATATTCATCAAAGGTGTTGTACCGATGCAGTCTATCAGCACCATCGATGATGTAAACTGCATCTTCGGTCTCGGCGGCGAGTTCACATCCTGTGGGTATAATCGATAGTACGTTCCCATCATCGTCGTATTCGAAACACTCGTAGGTTGATTCGAGTGTGCCGTCGCGCAGTGATAGAGTCTGAATAAGGGCAGCATTGTTGATGGTCACAGAATCTGGACCGGGAACAACGACCAAATCCGAGAATTCAAATGCTTCACCATGAGGTATTTCAGTTGTCCAGATTGGCTCTTCAGCACCCCACTGCATGAGTCGAATGGTGTTCATCAATGCCCCACTCTGATTGCTTCGGGTCGAATCGAGGTATTGGTCCATGCCTATCTCTGTGAGATACGTGGCTTCAGTTTCGTTCGATGATTGATATTCAAACGGCGTAACGCTGTCATCGACCATGATTTGGTGGGCGAGTGGTACGCTTGAGTAGAGAAGTGCAATGAAGAGAATCCCCATGATTCCATACTTGATAATCCACTCTTTCTTGTATTTCGCAAGCATCAAAATCGCAGCCGTGAAGATAAAAATCATGATTAGTTCAAGGCCAATGTAGCGCAACTGAGAGGCTCCTGCTTCACCAAATGCCTGCAGTCCCGCCTTGTCGTACCAAGGCCGTATGAACATGGCAAGGAAGATGGTGGCAACAAACATCCCCGCCATCCCAATCATTGATGGGAGTTGGCGGCGAAAGTCTCCTCCGACGTCGCTCATACCACCTCCAAACACGAGCCACATTTGAGCGCATCGACGGTGGCACGGACAATCGGCGCATCGCTACACCTATGAGAAACAGCCGCAAGGGGCAACCGAACTCGATGTTGTCAAACGTTCGTGGATGGCTTGCTGAAAGCAAAAAACGCGGGATGGAACTTGGTCTTGAACGCGTCCATGCAATCCATCAGGCCTTGTTGCAGGAATCGTATCAAGCAACCATCCTTCACATCGCTGGAAGCAACGGAAAAGGGACGCTTTGTGCAACCTTAGCAGCGCATTTGGATGCTCTAGGGTACTCGACAGTGATGTTCACATCGCCTCATCTTGTCCAAGTTGAGGAGCGTATCCGTATTGGTGGCCG
>JAKUNY010000279.1 GCA_022451765.1 Candidatus Poseidoniaceae archaeon | reverse complement strand
ACGTTGGGAACCTTGTTTGGTGATAAACACTAATTGGCCACCATAGCATCGTAAACAGCACCACTATTGGTATTGCTGTATGCCATGATAGAGCCAGTGTTGATCCAAAGTATAACGGTATGAAATGAACGATGTACAGTGTTAGAGAGAGGCGTCCGAGCTGGTTCAATCCTTTGAACGGGTTTCGTTTCTCGAGAAGTACCCACAAGACGAGAACCCCCGTACATGCCCCAATGAGAAAAGGAGCGTTTGCAGGGAAGAACGTCAACGTGGCACTACCTGTAGGTTGTGCAAACGGAATACCGTTTTCAATTGACCTTAGCAGGAATGCGATACAAACGATCATTCCAGTTGCAATTACCAAACAAGTCTTCTGTATGCTTGGAGCATGGATGTTGATGCCCGCTCCAAGGATGGAGAAAAATATCCATGGAAACACTGGATATGTACCTGAATAGACGAAATGGCCAATGATTTGACCCAATCCAATTGCATTGATTCGATCATCCCATACGAGACCCGAGTCTCCTGGCAAGAACACCCAATTCGCAACCACAATGAAGGTGAGTGATGCTCCCCAAATCGTGACATTGTTTGCGAGCTTGAGCCATAGTGGTGCAAGCAAGTACAAGATTGCGAAGAGAGATAGGACACCCGGAGTGAAAGGATCGAACAGGTGCTGAGCACAAACGTTCACGAGAACTTGTGCCAGCATTAGGAAAGCAAACCGAATCATTGCCTTTCGCATTGACCATGAAGATTGCACTGTAACCCAGCCCCCGACCGTCACGAACAAGGGTGCTGCGAGACCACCAAGCCCTGCAATGATAATTGCAAAGAGTGAGGTTGTCGAAGCTGTTGGGGGCGCCCAAGTTGCTGCGGCATGAACCATGACCATTAACAAAATTGCAAGGCCACGAATTTGATCGATGTCTTGCCTGCGCTTCATTCCGAGTCACCGCTGACTTCGAACGTATTCAACTGCGTTTCGGAATATCTGCAATCCTTCCCCTTCCCAATCCTCTCCAATATCCATAGAGGTATGTTCTGGATGCAGCCACATGCTGTAGAACGCTTCTGGATGTGGCATGAGACCAAACACAAGCCCTGTCGCATCACATATGCCAGCGATATTACGCATACTGCCGTTCGGGCTAAGAGGGAACGGTAAGAGTTCATCTTGAATTCCCTCGCCAGCCAAAGTAATCGGGTCAACGTATCGTACAGTGAGCTGGTGACTTTCCTGTAACTCGTCCAAATCTTTACTGGTTGGAGTTACGAATCGTCCTTCTCCATGACGAACTGGGCATTCAATTCGTTGCATTCCTTTTGTCCAAATACAGGGGCTTTGAGGATCGAATTCCAAGGTTACCCACCGATCTTCGTATCGGCCTGTGTTGTTGAGTGTTAAGCTTGCTCGCTGCACTAAATCTGGTTCGATTGTAGCGCTCTGGGGGCCTGGGAGCAAGCCTGTCTTTACAAGTGCCTGAAACCCATTGCAAATTCCAATAATCGGCTTTCCATCCGTTACAAACCGTTGAAGTTGTTCACGTAATGCAAAACGCAAGC
>JAKUNY010000278.1 GCA_022451765.1 Candidatus Poseidoniaceae archaeon | reverse complement strand
TGAATCGCTCGCTACGGCCGCGCCTAGCGTCGTGAAACAGACCTCCTTGACTTACTGCGATGTGTGATATGTCTCGTCGTTTCCACTCCTTCGGGTCGCGACTGAGAATCGTTGTTGAAAGGTGCGGCAAGAACCAATCGATGTAGGATCCATCTGAGAAATGAAGCATACCCCAGTACCATGGCACGCTCGGAGCTTGCACACAAACTTTCTGAAAATACGCAGTTCCGTTGACGACTTGTCGATCATGCGTTCCTTGGCATCGTGTCCCGTGAAGACGGAGAATATCGTATCCCAACGAACCCAAATAGGTTGCAGTTGCTTCTCGTGCTGTGGACATGGCTTCGTTCCATGGCTTCATCGTCAGTCGAATGGATTTAATTGCTTCATGTTCTACGTTAAGATTCAACCAATCTTGTGAGCGGTCCGGCAACATTCCCATCGAACAATCTTTGTCCGTGAGTGGGACGACTGCTCCACCACCTTGCCCCTCTTGCCCCGGCCATGATGAATGACTGGAAGGAAGGACAATCATGTCACACACTTTGGCGATGATTTCGTCGTGCATCACTGAACCATCAAACCACCAAGCGCAGACCATTCCATCAACTTGTATCGCTCCTTGCTCATCAAACCCCGGCGTCCCTTTGGGTTTCCATTCAACATCATTGATATGGACAATGTCGTTTTCTTTCGTTGACCACAGGACCATCAATTGTTTACCCGCCATGGGATGATCATCGTCATCCAACATGACAAGCCACCACCACCAATCCCAAGTCAAATGTTGAATTGGTGGACGATTGTTTAATGTCCACAATGTCGAAAAATCACCTGCGAAGGAATCCATACTCTCCCTCACACTATTTCTTTGGACTTGAAAATCAATTGTCCAATAAACCAGAAGAACGCAGCTTGGAACAGAAGCACAATCATCGAAACCACCGTGGTGGCGTATGGGCCTATGCCCAACCCGAGATCTGATTGCGCCCATTCCAAGGCATTGTAACCTGGCAATTCGTTACCGCCGATAAAGAAGAAGGAAGCATCGTTGTTCGAACCACCGGCCCATGATCCGGCCTCGGTAAACATCGCCATGTCAGGCCAAACAAGATAGGCACCTGAATCGATAATGCTCATCGACCATCCAACGATTGACATACGCAGGAAACTCGATTCTGGAACAGACATGGAGAGAAGTGCCATACCAAGCTCCCAAGCAGCAATGGGTAAGGCGAGTATGATGCCGTATTTCCAAAGGACGCCAAGAAATGCGAAGAGCATACCGTAGACCAAGGTTGCAAGGAGGGCAGCGATAAGAATTGAAAACCACACGCCAAGATCTGCAAATCGGAAGAATTGATCGCCGGGCCCCATAAAGACAGAAACGAGAGCCAACAATGCGCAAACGATGATCAGATATGGCCATACAATGGCAAGATAGCCAAGCATGCGATAGAGGAATATTTCCCCGCGAGCGATTGGTTTAGCGGTCATGTATTGCATGGTACCCGAGGTCATCTCATCCCGAATCAAACCGGTTGCAAGGAAGAGAGGAATGAAAATGATAATGAGGAAAACATAACCAAGATTA
>JAKUNY010000277.1 GCA_022451765.1 Candidatus Poseidoniaceae archaeon | reverse complement strand
CCAATCGAACCTCATCAAAATTCGATGCAATGAGCATGGCCAAATGCGAGCGGATTCACTTGAGGACGAAATCAAGCGGGCGTTGGAAAACGGACAGACACCCTTTGCAGTTCTCGCTACGAGTGGGACAACGGTACGTGGTAGTTTTGACCCACTTCGAGAGGTTGCTGAAATTGCGCACAAATACGACTTGTGGATGCACGTCGATGCTGCATGGGGTGGCTCGTGTCTTTTCTCCACTCAGTATCGATCTTTGATGGATGGAATTGAACTCGCCGACAGCTTCTGCTGGGATGCGCACAAAATGATGGGCATTCCACTGATTTGCTCTGCCTTCATCGTGAAGGATGCTGAGATTCTACGGGCCGTTTGCTCCAACGGCAATACGGCTCATTACCTCTATCTCGAAACGGGTGAGGATGTCGATTTGGGCCTTTATTCTCTGCAATGCGGTCGGCGAAATGATGCGCTCAAGTTGTGGCTGGCATGGCGAGAAATCGGAGATGCAGGATGGGCAAAGATGCTCGACAGTTTCATGAAACTGGCAGATTATCTCGAGCGCAGTGTGAATGAAAACGAATCTCTGGAAATGATGAGCAACAGGATGTGGACAAATGTCTGCTTTAGGTACGTCGGTTCCTCTCCTGAAGAGAACCTGAACCACATCAACACCGAATTGCGCAAGCGTCTCATCCACGATGGTCGTTTTATGGTCAGCCGAAGTACGATTGATGGCAACATCGTACTCCGTTCAGTCATCGCCAACAGAAGTATTTCAGAGGCATCATTGGACTCATTTTTACAATGCGTTGTATCGATTGGAAAGGATATTGAACGAGGTTTACCTCCAAACCAATAGGACGTGCATTCAATGAGCGAAGGACCACTGATCCGAACAGCACTCTACGACGAACACGTTGCTCTTGATGGAAACATCGTCGATTTTCACGGCTTTGAACTCCCTATCTGGTATTCCAACATCAAGTCTGAACACATTGCTACCCGGGAATCATCGGGTCTGTTTGATGTATCGCACATGGGCACATTTCGATTTACTGGCCAACATGTTCGCCAATGGCTGGAGGGTGTAGCAACTCAAAAAGTGACAGAAATTCCCGTCGGACGATGTGCATACACCCATTTCCTTGACCACGATGGATACATTATTGATGACATGATTTTTGCTGTTGTATCCGATACTGAAATTCTTGGTGTGCCAAACGCTTCAATGATCGGTATCATGTGGGACTGGTTTCAGAAATGCTCACCTGAAAAATTCGGTGTTACCATCGAGAACCTATCGCCTGACGTTTCCATCGTTGCGCTCCAAGGCCCGCAAAGCAAGGAGCAGTTGGACATCGCTTTCGGAGAATGACAGGATGTTGGACTCTTCAAGTGGTCCTCGCTATCCGAAAACTAACTCGGTGTGGAAGGGTGGATTCAAGGAACTGGTTACACCGGTGAGGCCGGATATGAGATATTTGTACCCAACAATTTGGTGGCGAAGGTTTGGCGTGCTCTTGTTGCTGCTGGAGCGACACCGGTTGGTCTCGGTGCCAGAGATACATTGCGTCTGGAAAAAGGCTACCTCCTCTCCGGAGTGGCTGTCTTTTGGCCGGGACTTG
>JAKUNY010000276.1 GCA_022451765.1 Candidatus Poseidoniaceae archaeon | reverse complement strand
GGGTCCAAGGACAGTCATTTCATGACCCTTTGCTAGCAGTCTTTCGATGAGGGCGTACTTGGTTGTTGCACACAAATCTCCGTTGAAACGTCGCGTCGTGCACCAGATAAATCTCAAGAGAGATCCACCCCAATGAGTTGTTTCAGGCCATCTCGGAGTGAAATCTCAGGTTTCCATTGAAGGTCGTTTTTCGTGGCTTCTATTGACGCAACAGAATGCTCGATATCACCTGCTCTTGCTGGTTGAAAAATGGGTTTGAATGGACTCGTCGAATCTGTTAATTCGTGAATAAGTGATGCTAATTCGAGAACTGTCGCTGAGCTTCCTGTTCCAACATTGTAGGCGCTTTGCTTAGGATTCCGCCAAGGTTTGATAGCCAATTCAATCAGCAAACGAGCAACATCGTGAACGTGAACAAAATCACGCGATTGTTTACCTGTGCCATAGATTGTGGGTTGATTCTGACGTGAGAAAGCATGAACGAAAAGTGGGATTACAGCACCATAATTTGAATCCATTCGCTGATTTGGCCCATAAACGTTGAAGAATCGGAGACTCAAAAACTCAGCACCTTGGTTAAAATGAGCATCGATTACATTTTCAATTTCTGCTTTTGATTGCGCATACGGGGATTGCAATTCACCAACATGGCCTTCCTTCAATGGTAATGTTTCGCAATCCCCATACACCGCTGAGGATGATGCGAAAATGAACCGATTGATATTGTTTCGATGAGCAAGTTTCAGAATCTGTTCTGTTCCATTGATGTTTATTGAGTGATTCATTTCAGGATTTTGAATTGATTTTGGGACCGATACTTGGGCAGCGAGATGAATGATTGCATCGAACTTCATATTCAATTGTTCAACCGATTGGCTATCTTGGATATCGATTTCAAGGACCTGAGCTCCCATTTCTTCCATTGAAACCTTAGATACAGCAGCGTGTTCGAACGAGTCCAATACCGTGACCGTCAACCCCAAATTAAGAGCATATTTTACGACATTAGAGCCAATAAAACCGGCTCCTCCAGTGATGAGAATATGCTTCATCAATCTGTCCTAAGAGGTCGAAAGCAAAACAACTCTTCGGTGTTTTCCCCATTCAATTCAAAAACAACGAGTCTCAGGAGGAAAGCATGGGTTGGGACAGTACGTTCTCTGAGCGGGCCCAGAATGGAAATTTAACTGTTGGAATAATCGGCCTTGGCTATGTTGGTCTGCCTACAGCAATTGGATTCCATGATGCCGGATTCAACGTTTGGGGAGTCGATATTTCTGAACGCACAGTTCGCATGGTCCTTGCAGGAGTGAATCCAACAGGAGACCCAGATGTGAACGATATCATCCCAGATCCAGAATCGTCACGATGGAACATCACAACGAGCACAAGTGAAGCCGTACCACATTGCGACGTCGTTCTAGTCACTGTTCCAACTCCGGTTACGGAAGATCTCAAACCTGATCTTACGTATGTTACCAGCGCTGGCCGTTCTGTTTTCGAATCAATTGCAAATGGGTCGAGAACCATCGTCGTCCTCGAATCCACAGTTTATCCCGGTGTGACCGCTCAAACCTGGTTACCACTTGTCGAAGAATTAGGTATGGAGCTAGGAAAAGACGTTGAAATCGCATATT
>JAKUNY010000275.1 GCA_022451765.1 Candidatus Poseidoniaceae archaeon | reverse complement strand
CTCAAAGCGGGCAGCAGGCCCTTGGAGCATACGTGTGTTCTCTGACGGAGGACACACGCTTCACGCAAGGAAAAACTTCCATGTTGAGACGGCTAAACCGGTTGACTCAGCCGTCCTAGAATCGAGTCGGCGGGCGGCATTAATCGCTTTGTGCATCGGTATGGTTCTGCTCGCACCGAGCATTCCTCTGTTTATCGCCGGTTTGGGTGAGGGCCTCAGCGAAGGCATGACTTCCGCATCCTTGGAAATTGAAGACGTCGACGGGCAGGGCGATTTAGGATGGGGGATTTATATCGAGGGGAGCCTCGTTGATTAAAATTCAAACGGGATCTATGACCACTGTGAAAACATCGTAGTGAGCGCCACCCACACGGGAAGTTGGATGTCGGACCCGTGGACAGGATATCAGACAGTCAACCCTCCAGATGAAAGTCGACAAGTGTTCGAACCTTCTTGCGGACATTCGGATCCCGTTGAACAACGCCATCACGAGGGCAGAATGCTCATCAAAATTGGACAGGCATGCTACGGTTGCATGGCCGGCACAACCACCATTACGGCACAAAACACTGACGGTGGCGAGGTCGTCATGTGGATTCAAAACGAGGAGAAGAGGGAAGTTCTTGGGATGCTCATTCCCGGCGCCATATTCATGGGTATCGGCGGATTTACCTTCGTCGTGGCCTTGGCGTCGCTCTTGAACATGGGATTCAAATCCAACGCTTCCTCATCTTCCAAGAAAAGAGCAATCGCTGCCACGGGCGTTGGCATAACCTTGTTCATCATGGGTTTACCGCTTCTCATCATTGGGTCCATCTCCGCGGGCGATGGCAGACTCGCAATGTTAATTCCGGGTGCGGTAATGTTGAGCATTGGCGTATTCGTGATAGTTGTTGTCGCCACGATAGGAATGAGGTCCACGGAAGGACACCCGTCCGTGGCGGGATCAAGAGATGCGAGTAGCGCTCCAACGAACATCGAGGTACTGTCTTTTAATCACAATCAACCAATACGCTTCAGAATCAACAATCCTCCAGGAGGCAACGATGCATGGGTAGGAATCTATCCCGCCGGTGCCGATGATCGTGACCACGGCGATCGTTGGCAGTGGTTGAGGGATATCGATGTTAGCAATGCAACACTACCTGGACAGGCCATGGGGCAATGGAGCATACGTGTCTTTTCTGATGGGGGATACAAGATTCACCAGCGGGTCGATTTTGAAATTCTTGAGGGTTACAAAGATGAGGTCTGGATGCGGAATGCTCGAATTGAAGACTCCAGAATCAAGGGCGATATGATCGACCATCCATCGTTTGGTAACATGAACAGAAGAACGAGCCGTATCCTTAAACGCACGAGGCATGGTAACATGCATCGGTTTGAGACAAACACTACAACTTACATCATCAATGATGAGGATTTACAAGAAGAAGGCCACCATAATGAAGGCTCCACAAATGAACCGTTCTGGGATTCTGGTTGAACCATTTCTGAGCACCATGGTTATGTCGACAACGTAAATGTTTGACACAACTTCAACGTTTTTGAAAGATTATTCTTCTTCTCTGACCAATATTGTGGTATTGGATCCGATGGCCAATGATTCTCTGTATTTTTTCTCGATCACTGCCAGACGATCCTCGTTGATTTCGT
>JAKUNY010000274.1 GCA_022451765.1 Candidatus Poseidoniaceae archaeon | reverse complement strand
GGCTGCTGGCGTCCTCAAAGCGGGTTTGAGCAAGGCGCGGGATGTCGTCGTGTTGGAAGCCTTCAAGGAGGTAGCGGCTGGCCAACAATTCCCGCTCCAGAACGTTGGCGTTGTATTCCTCGCCGATGGTGCGGACGTTGATGTCAAGGGGCCAGCTGTATTTCTTGAAAATGCGAATGATTTCCTGCTGACCCTCGTCGGTTGCGATGTAGAGGGTGTTTTCGGGCTCTTCGGCTGGTGAGGTGAACTGTTTGGCAAACAACTCACTCCCAGAACCTGTTTCAGTGAACGCAATCATGGTAAAGCCACGGGGCACACCGCCTCGCATTTCGTTGTCAAACTTCGGCACACCGAAGGAACCGACGGATCCAAAAAATTCCTCGTCGTCAGGGTCAAACGTCATTTTTCGAGCCATGTTGAATCACCTCAGAGGAGGACCACCTGGCCCCTGTCGACCAGGTCCGTGCAGTCCGTGTCCAAATTCGCCAGCACCAACGGTGGTGTTTGATCCGGCACATTGAGGATGACAGAGAGCACTTCTCGCTGGCGGAAGGTGTTGATGAAGGTGTGCAGGTACTCTGCCAGCATGCGATCGTCGTTGTAAATCGCCAGCGCATTGACGCTGTCGAGGAACACGAAATTGCGCTGATTGTCCACGGTGCGGAGCGTGTAGAGCGTCCGTAGCAAGATACTTTCCAGCATGATGGGGCTGTCGATGAACGTGATGTTGCTGTAAGGTACATCCGTACCGCCGAGAACACCCGAGGAGACAAGATCGAGGAAATGGATGTTCGAGACGTCAACGCCAATGGCGTCGAAGGCCTGAATGATTTCGACGGCCCCACGGCTCGCTGAAATATAGACGCCGCCCATCTCAAACATCTGCATCAAGGGAATCATGGTGCTGGCGGTCACGGCGAACGCGTTGGCCGAGCTCATTCGAACCTGAACGGAGCTGCCCAGCGAGACTTGGGTGAGTTGCTCGGCAATCATCTGGTCGAGTTCAAACATCCCTAAGCCCCCCATCTTGAGGAATTATCGCTTGATGCGCCCCACTTCAACATCGGAATGAGCATGACGCCCAACGGTGTCAGCTCGATGGCGTGTTTCGCACGACTGTGCGACGTACCACGCATTTTCACGACCTGAAGGAAACGGAGGAGGTGACCCATCCGTTCGGAATCGCCCATGACGATGATACCGTCGGCAATGGCCTCTTCCACACCGAACGAAGACCAGTGAGCGTTTTCTGTCGCCGAAGTAATCTCGGAAATCAAGATGGTTGTGCACCCGAGCGGGGCGAGTTTCTTACCGAGGGTGAACAGGAAATCTCTGATTAATTGCTCACTCTTAATTTTGTAACATAGTGTAGTGACCGAGTCGATCACCAATCTTGTTACACCAATCGTGTTTACTATGTCAACAATAGCCTTTATCAGGGCATGGACATCGTCCAAATCAAAAGATGCTTTGTCGAGTCCCAACCAAGAGTAGAGAACGTCCATGTCAAATACGTTGATTAGACCACTATCTATCATATTCATATCAAAGAAAGCATATTGCCTAATATTCTCAAGTAATTTCACACTCGGGTCTGTCGCAGTAAAGTGTGCACATGCTTCTCCTGCAAGAGCGCCTCTAACGAGAAATTCCATGCCCAGTGTAGTCTTACCTGAACCACAAGTTCCTG
>JAKUNY010000273.1 GCA_022451765.1 Candidatus Poseidoniaceae archaeon | reverse complement strand
TTCATACCCAACCCAATCAACCACATCATAGCCAGCATCCGAGAGTTGGAGCACAAATTCGGTTGGAGCAACGCTGGAGCGAGGGATAAGCAACTGCGTTTTTGTATCGATGTTTGAACAAATATAGTCAAAAAATTCCTTGGAATTCCTCGCCTTCGCACAGATTGCAACCGTAACACCACGTCGGAAGCATGCCCGTGCGGTTCCTTCTCCAATCGCAACCCATTTGATTCTCGCAATATCAGGGTTTGATTCTGCTGCAAGAACGGCGCACCTCGCTGAAAACGGCGAGGTGAGGACGAGATACGGCCATTCTCGTTTTGATTTGTACTGCTTCAAGAAATCTCGAGGCCATGCATCGAGATTTGGTTGAAGATCGATGACTGAGATGTTGGTCATTTCGATACCTTCGTTCGCCAAGACCATGGAAATACGGTCAGAGTTGAGGGTTGAGATGAATTTTGGTCCCTCGATTGTTTCCTTTGCTACGGGTGGTTCGTCTTGCGGCAGTTTGAGGTCAAAATTCTCGAAAGCACCATTGTAGGAAAAAATAGGATACTCTCGCCCTTCGCAAAACGTTACTCTCCAATTTTGCGGAGAAATGCGTACCATGAGATCGTCACCTTGCACCTCGATTCCAGCTGGGTAAAGACAACCACCTCCTGCCATTTCGAGGATGGATCGCTCTCGAATCACGTCCGATTCAGTCGGTGCATGGTTAAGGATGGCCCTTAAATTACTCAATTCTTGGTAACGTTCTGCATTGCAGTGGATGCAAACTGCGCCTTGTCCAGGAGCGGTTGGCCACTCATCGGATCGTATCCGATAAGCGGTGAGAAGATTCTTCTGCTCATCGAGCACGCCGGTTGTTCGTAGTCGTTGAATGCCGGTCTCTGCCAAAACTAAGGCATCAACACGTCCCTCGATTAGACGCTCAATCCGTGTTTCAACGTGTCCACGGACTGAGAGTGGTATGAGATCCGGGCGCTGGCTTAGGAGAAGAGATTGACGTCGTCCCGAGACCGTTCCAAAGGTTGAGCCCTTCTCGATTTTTTCGAGTACATCGCTCAAGGATGTGGCTGCCTTACCATCCAATACATCGTACAACGATGGGTCTCCTTTCTTGCGCTTAAACAAAATGAGATCAGCGGTTGCACCACGTTTCATGTAAGCCAAGTTACGAATCGAATCGCTGGAATCAATGGGGACATCTTTGCTTGAGTGAACGGCGATATCGACTTGGCCATTGATCAACTGTTCATCGATGAGATGGATAAATTGGCCCACAGTTGCGGACAAATTCCCACCTAAACTTCGATCGCCCATGGACTTGAATTGAATGATTTCCGTCGCAACTCCAGCCTCATTGAGAGCCGAAGCTACGGACCTTGCTTGCCACATTGCGAGGTTGGATGAGCGGGTTCCAATTCGAATCGGCATGTCTCCTCCAGATTCAAGCGACTGCTGTTAATGCACGAATGGATGTCTCGACATCTTGCGATACTTCTGCCAACAAGTTGCTGTTTAAACTGCGGCTTGTGCTGTTAACATAGTCCATCAATTCTGAAAGGTAGAACGAGCTGTTTTGCTGACAAATCCACGTCGCTATTTCCCGAGCAAATGCCCCGAGTTGCGGTATTTCCTTTTCGAGGGTGGATGGGGAGGACTCCCAGGATGTAGACAATTCTTCCAT
>JAKUNY010000272.1 GCA_022451765.1 Candidatus Poseidoniaceae archaeon | reverse complement strand
CGAATACCCACTCCACCCTCGCAACGCAAGCAACGCCAACGACGATATCGACTTTGATGGTTGGGATTCAGATGGAGACGGTGATGTCGTCTTTGATGAACTTGAACTTACCACAACCGTTGTAGATATTTATGTTCAAAAAGGTGATTACGTCACTGCCAACTCAACCGTTGCACGTGGCCAATACACAATCGGTGGTGGAAACAAACAAACAGTCTATCTCGTGGCGCCGGTGGATGGCTATGTTTACCACATCAACGTAGCGCCTGGTGACCAAGTTGAATCAAGACTCTTTGTTTGGATGAACTTGGTCGAAGAATCCGAACGATTCACCAACCTGATGGAGTACCAAGCCCGCTTGGATGACAACGGCAATGAAGTTTCTCGTTCAACCGACCCGACTCACGGTGACACAGATCTTGATGGTCTTCTCGATGGAATCGAGGTTGGGGGTTGGGAGATTCTTGTCGTGAACCGTGGAGTACAATTGACTTGGGTCGTTTCGGACCCAGGTCTTGCAGATACCGATTCCGATGGTCTGTCAGACTTTGTCGAATTCTCATCGACCTGCGAAGGTCAAGGTTCGAATGCTTCGAACGTTGACACTGACGGCGATGGAGAAACTGACCAACAAGAAGTTATGCTTGGTTACATCTTCAACGGGGAGCAATACTTCACATCCGCATGCATGTTTGATACAGATAACGATGGGCTTGAGGATGGAGAGGAAGTCATCGCAGGGGCTGACAATTTCGTTACTCACGCTAACAACTCGGATACGGACAACGATGGGCTCATCGACGGGAACGAAATTCTCTTCATACCAAGACCATTCCAACATGAAACAAATCCGTTGATCAACGATACCGATGCAGATGGCATGCTCGACGGATGGGAAATGCAGGTAAAATCTACGGAGGGTAACACAAACTCCCACTCGCTCTGGGTATCGGTTTCCACTTGGGACCGACCTGGCTGCACTGAGAGCACATCCAACAGTTGTCTCATGGAACCAGGTGGCTATGTTTGGATTAACTGGCTGGGAGGTTTTGAACTTCAAAAGAAATACGAAGTACACGAGATGAATCTATCAGGATTTGACTTACCAGGGAACACTCTATGCGACGGTTGCAAAGGACGATGGGCTCTCGACCCCTCTCTCAATTCGCTCAAAGATGATACCTATGACATCGACAACGATACACTTGCAAACGGTGCAGAATCTCCTTCGAATTGGAACACCAACCCGGTTGATGATGATACGGATGGGGACATGTTGCCGGATGGATGGGAGGTCAAATACTCCTACGAAGCCATCAACAACAATCTCGTCGACAATGCAACAATTAGCGCTTACGGTGCTCGTGGTGTAATGGATCCATCCATGGCGGACAGCGACCTCGACGGCATCAATGATGGTGATGAGGACCCTGACAGTGATGGCTTGAACAGGACAGGACTTGTCAAGAAATACTCTCCGGGGTACAACGATTCAACAAACGCAGAATGAAACATAGATCCAGATACACCCGATGGCAAGAAATTCTATAATAATCTAGAGAACTACACGAACCTCGAAGAATTACAAAATGGAACAAACCCTGTGAGCAACGACACCGATGGAGATGCATGGGAAGATGGTCCAGAGGTCTATTACATGGATCACGATGATGATGGAATGGCAACCGGTTGG
>JAKUNY010000271.1 GCA_022451765.1 Candidatus Poseidoniaceae archaeon | reverse complement strand
AGAACCGGGGTGTCCAACCATCTCCGTCAACTGAAATGGAGGTTATCGTACCCGGCGGAGAGAGCATTCGCCACGCAGTTCCCTCAATATATGCGTACAGCGAACAGAGAATTCTTGTGGATTGGACTGTCCCAGAAGGAGCGACCATCGGTGATCAAACACTGACGTTCACAGTAGACCCGGATGAGCTGATTACAGGCGATGCAAATCGGAGCAACAATCAAGCAACAATCGATATTTTCGTCGGACGAGCTCCAAACGCTTCCGTCTCGATTGATGTAGGCAATTATACCTTTGAGGAGGTCCTTATCGATGCGAGTGCGTCCTTCGATCCCGATGGAGGCGATGTTGAATGCCGCTTTGAGATTGAATCAAGGCCGGGTCTAATCGATGTCATCACAACCCCAGACTGTATGCTCTATTGGAATTGGTCAGACGGCGGTGACTGGGAATTGCGGACAATCGTGACAGACAATGAACTCGATACGAGTGAATTGGTCAGTAACATTACGATTCTAAACCGTGCACCGTACATCAACTTAAGTCACCCACCTGAAGTAGATGTCGAATCAACCATTACCATCGACGCCAGCGATAGTGGAGACATTGATACGGTTTCTCCATCTGGTCAGCAAGTAAGCATCTCTTGGCCGGATTTGACGTGCAATGAGGGACTGTTTGGACCCACCTGTACATTTACTCCAATGGAAGAAGGTACATTCCCTGTTCGTGCAATCGCCACAGACGATGACGGTGCCGAAACGGAAGTCATCTCCTCATTCCAAGTTCTCAACGTGGCCCCAACAATCGGCGACATCGAAGTTTGGATTGCTGGAGTGAACACACCATTCGATGCCAATGGAACTTGGGTTCTCAAAGAAGATCAGACCGTTATCCTCCGGGCTCAAGGGGATGACACCCTCAATGATCGTGATGGTTTGATCATCGATTGGAATTTGAGCGATGTTCTTGACAATTTCACTGCTTCTACAGACGGTTCAGCCTCGGATGTATCAACATCGTGGCCAACCTCTGGAGAGCACATTCTTTCAGTACGAGCAGTTGATGATGACGGAGTCGCCTCGTCAACATCCCTTGCCAAAGTGACCATCGAAAACGTGGCTCCGACCATTGCTGCACAAGAGAACTTCGTGAATGCAATCAATCGTATTGATGGATTACCTGTAACAGAAGACGACATGGTTGAGTTCGATGTTGTTGTCGATGATACCGCTTCAGATCTCGAAACATTGGAGGTTTGTTGGGACATTGATGGGACGCTGGATGCCGATCTTGACGGCACGATGAACAACGACTGCGACATCACCGGAACCCACTTCGAATACACATGGGAGACGGAAGGCTACCGTACTGTAACCGCTTGGGTGATGGACGACGATGGTGCAATGGATTCAATATCTGCGGTTGTAAAGGTGCAAAATAAGATACCTCTCGCAGCGATTTCGTATGCGAACGGTTCACTGGATAACCTCGTCCAAGGCGACATTCTGAATCTCAGTTCAATGGGAACGGATGATACAGACTCTGATCTCTTGACCATGCTCTACGTATGGACCTTTGAATGGCGAGGAGAAGATGATCTTGGCGTCACCGGTCCGACAGTGTCAATCGACGACATTCCCGCAGGAACATGGAGCATCAATCTTACTGTAACCGATGACGCCCTCGCGACAAAAACCTT
>JAKUNY010000270.1 GCA_022451765.1 Candidatus Poseidoniaceae archaeon | reverse complement strand
TACATCGGCATACAATGATCCAGCGTTTTTTGGGATGTGATCAGCACGAATTGCTGGGTCTGCATCACCCGGTGAAAACCAAAACAAGCTTTCCATACGGACCAATCGCATTGGAAAGCCGTGCTTCTCCAAAACCGAACCGACTCGTTCCTCCATGAATGCTCCAAGATCTTCCAAGTAATCATATGCTTGTTCATCGAGAAGGTCGAGTGTCTTTGCACCCGCAGCCATGGCAAGCGGGTTTCCAGAGAGCGTACCTGCTTGGTAAACGGGTCCAAGTGGTGACAACTTTTGCATGATTTCATCTCGAGCACCATATGCTCCGACAGGAAGGCCGCCTCCGATAACCTTGCCAAGAGCAGTAATGTCTGGGGTTACGCCACAAATATCCGAGTAACTTCCGTGCTTGAAACGGAATCCACTGATAACTTCATCAAAAATCAGCAATGAATCGTGATCATCGCAAAGAGAGCGGAGTCGAGAAAGGAATTCACTGCGCTGGATGAGAAGGCCATTGTTTGCTGGGAGCGGTTCGATGATGATTGCAGCGATCTCGTCACCGTGTTCTCGGAACAAAAATTCCACAGCCTCGATGTCATCGAGGGGACAGATCAGTGTTGTGGCAACCGTGTCGTTTGGAATACCCGGACTGCTGGCAATCCCAAAGGTTGCAAGACCGCTACCTGATGAGACCATGAGTGAGTCGACGTGCCCATGATAGCACCCCTCAAACTTGACCAAGAGGTCACGTCCCGTGTAGCCACGTGCGAGGCGAACAGCACTCATCACAGCCTCTGTTCCTGATGAAACGAAGCGGACCTTGTCCATGTGCTTAAATCGATTTTTGACCTTTTTTGCTAATTCGATTTCGCCGAGGTGTGGTGCACCAAATGAGGTTCCATTGAGCATCTTTTCGTGGACTGCCCCAATTATTTCTGGATGGGAATGTCCGTGAATCAAAGGCCCCCATGATTGGACAAAATCAACGAGAACGTTACCATCAATGTCAGTGACATGTGCGCCAGACGCCTTATCGAAGTAGATTGGGTTCCCGTGGACAGATTTGAACGCTCGGACAGGCGAATTCACACCCCCGACTAGGTGTTCGATTGCGACACTGTGCATGTTGTCAGATTTCGTTCGATCCATGTTCTCATCTCACAGCATCCAAGCATTTCGTGCGATCTCGCGTGCGTGGTAGGTTACCACGACGTCAGCACCCGCTCTCTTGAATGATGTCATTATTTCACAAACCATATTTTTTCGAGATTCGGGGTCCATTGCACTGTTCATGACCATAGCGTACTCTCCACTGACGTTGTAAACAGCAACCGGCCTGTGAACTGAATCAGCGACTTGACGCAGAACATCAAGGTAAGGCAAGCCTGGCTTGACCATAATGATATCAGCGCCTTCAGACTCGTCAAGTTTTGCTTCGAGAACGGCTTCACCGTACCCTGAGTTGATGTTCATTTGGTGTGTGGAACGATCGCCAAATTCTGGACTTGAGTCAGCAGCATGACGAAACGGTCCGTAGAATGAGGAAGCGTATTTGACAGAGTACGAAAGCACTCCAGTACTGGTGTAGTTTGCTTTTTCGCGAGTTGCTTTCGCTGACCCTACAAGCTGATATTCGCTATCCGTGAACTTCTCTCCGCCGTTCTTAGCAAAGGTGTCTCGAAGCCCAGAAGGGACCACAACCAAAGCATTGGTGGCCTTACCTTCATG
>JAKUNY010000027.1 GCA_022451765.1 Candidatus Poseidoniaceae archaeon | reverse complement strand
CCGACATGGCTGTACGTAGGAACTGCATGGCTGGCTAGTGTGGTTCATGTTCTGCAGAAATCAACGGTCGACCACGCCTAATGTGCATGACTCGAATGAGCGATGTTGTCGCAGAGACCCCCGCAGGCAAACCGATTGAGATTCGACCCATGAAGGCCTTCCCGCACATCAAGGACTTGGTTACGGATGTATCCTGGAACTACGATGTTGCTCAGCGTATTGCTCCAATCAACGGTCCAGAAACGATGGATTGGGAATTCAACCAGATGGAAGCTGACCGTGTACAACATTTCCGTGAGTGCATCGAATGTTTCCTTTGCGTCAACACCTGTCACGTTCTACGAGACCATGAGATGTTTGATGAATTTGCAGGACCTCGGAATCTTGTACGCCTCGCACAGTACGAAATGCACCCACTTGACACCGAAGACAGAGTCCCAGAAATCAAGAAAGAATTTGGTATTGAATACTGCAACATCACACGCTGTTGTACGGAAGTCTGTCCTGCTGGAATCCAGATTACAGACGATGCAATCATCCAACTGAAGGAGCGAGTTGTTGACCGATACTACGACCCACTTCAACGCATCTGGAGAACCATCACTCGTCAAAACGTTCGATACTGAGCTAAAAAATGATTCAAAACCCACCCAGGATTGTGTTGTAGAATGGGTTTTTGGCACCATCGCTGGCAGACGCACCAGATCGGTTGGCATCGAAACGTGTACAATGATTTGTTGACAAAGCACTGGGGAAGCATCGGTGCGGTTGATGGTGGAGAAGTTCTTGTCCCACTTTGTGGTAAATCATTGGACATGCTTTGGCTAGCAAAGAGTGGATATTCCGTCACAGGCTTGGAATTCGTCGAGGAAGCGGTTCAAGCCTTCCTACAAGAGAATGAATTGGAGGCAGCGAATTCCGAGTTTGGAAATCACGTCCTTCATGAAACCCCACCTTTTCGAATCTTTCAAGGAGATGTCTTTGACCTCAAAGAAGGTGATATTCGAGCGGATGCTTGGTACGATCGTGCGGCGATGATCGCCATTCCGCGTGAATCCCGAATAGCCTATGTCGATCAACTACGGAATCTCACGAAACCTGATGCAGTCGGATTGCTCATCACTTTTTCATATCCTCAAGAAGAGATGGATGGACCCCCATATTCACTCTCTGATGATGATGTACAACACCTATTTTCGGATGGTTTTGTTGTCGAATGTTTGGAGCGAATCGATTTAGGCGATGAGAAGGAACGAGGGTTGAGTCATGTAACCTCCTCTGTTTTCCAAATCAAGAGAATTTCGGACTCGTAAGGTCAACAGTGTACATTACAGTTTTACTCTTAAATAGCGTCGTCAGGAAAGTACAGAGGAACGAACATGGTAGACAACCAAGAAAAGATTGTTCATTTTGTTGATTATGAGAATGTCCACAAACATATTCCGATTGATGAAATTGCCCGAGGAAACCATCAACGAGTCCTCCTTTTTGTCGGCAACCAGCAGACAATCCCCAATGATTGGTTGATCGTCGATTACAACATCACTGTCATCCGAGTTGGTAAGACCTCGAAAGACAATGTTGATTTTCACATATCGGCTTACCTTGGTATGGTTCATGTTGGTCGCGAAAATTCTGTCAGGTTCATCGTTTGGTCCAAAGACAAAGGGTTTGATGATCTCATTGAACATTTTAAGAGTCGAAAACGGAGAATAGAGAGAAAGGAGCCACCAAAACCTAAGAAAAAAGCTGGAAGTCCTTCAAAGAAGGTGATGAAGCCCGCAGTTGAGAAGAAGAAACTCGTCGAAGAGAAGCCTGAAACTGCTCAGGAAAAGATTGATCCGCCTTCAATCAAGCAGGTCGGTAGCAGAGTCGTCGAAATTCTGGAGAAGACCGCTCCTGCAAAAAGGCCGAGAAAACAAACCACCCTCCAGAATCAACTCGAACACTGGAGGCCGGGAATCAAATTTAAGCATACGACATGGGATGTCATTCATTGGCTGATTCAAAAAAATCACATTGTGATCACGGATGACAAAGTGAAGTATAATTTTTAGAAATTATTGGTTGTAACTTTCCTTGAAGTTCGTACAACACTCAGGACCTTCAAATTGAAAAAAGCCCCATCAGGGACCTGAATCCTTGATGGGGCGGAGAGCCACTTTTGTGGCAACACTCGTCGACCGAGTCATAAATCAAGAGAGATTGAGGACCTCAGAGGTGCTCAATTCCGACCTTCTTGACGTTGGCCTTCTTGATCTTGTCTGGGAGCCAAGCAGGGCCGCCAGCAGGCTTGTCAACCATACTGATTGAGCCTGTGAAAACGTGTACACGCTTGGTGCCACGCTCTCGTAGGCGGATGTTCGTGTGTCCACGGGTTGCAGCTTTGAGGGCTGCTCCTCGTGGTTGCTTGCTCGCAAATACTTGGCTCGTGTCTTTACCGCTCTCCATGAGAACGAAATATTTCTTGTCTGACATTTGGATTACCTCCAAATCTTAATCACAACTTATAGTTAATATATTTTATGCCGAAAAAAGGCAATACTGCGCCACATATGCCTTTCAGTAACGCATTCCGAAGCCTAAAAATGCAAAAAACAAGGCACTGCAAGACTAGAATTCTGCACCTGCAAGCGTCTTTGAATCGAGTATACCGGGAATCTGACGAATCGACTCAACAACTGTTGCAGCAATGGATGAAAGATCATCAGCAACCAATTTCACAATCAGGTCATAATCACCGAATAAAACCGTTATATCAGCAACTACGTCGAGGTCTTTCAATTGAAGATAGACATCGTGCTCTACTCCGGGAACAACGTTCAGCAACACATACCCTACTGCCATGACGACCAAACCATCCTCGCCCATTCAGAATAATATCTCATCGGTGTTGATTTCTGCAGATTCGAGACGTGCAGCATGTTCCTTGCGTATTGAGTCCCATTGCTCTGTCGCCCATTCTTCTGGTTTATCGCCTTGCAGCCAAGCTACGAAAGCTTCCTCTGTCCAACCGTCGGGGAGTGGAGGTGTTTCAGAAGCCATGCTCAACAACGATGCTTCTGCTTGCGCAATTGAGTCCGGTGTGAGCTGGTTCAAATCATCAAGCGATTCGTCTGTCGCCCATTTCTGTTCAATGCCTCGTCGACGAACAAGCAACATCGTGGTCAAAAGAATCGCTATGAGGCCGAGTCCGAGCAGTAACCATGGCATCGGAGAAGCAGGTGCTGTTATGGTGACCAATCCCTCATTCGTAGCATTGCAGTTTACTTGACAGACGTAGGGCCCGACACTTACGTTCGTTGACGCCCATGTACCCGTCTCTCCATCTGAGTCCTCGCAATCAACGTGCACGCGCAGGAATTCGGTTGTTTCATTGAGGTTTCGAGGAAGTGGCCACTGCAACTGAATCAATCCAAAAGCATCTTGCGATTCGACGGGCAGTAACGCTTTCTCCCAGAGAACACTGTTGTTGTCGCTTACAACTTCAACAGCGCACAGTACATCCTCCAATCCATCCAGATCAGTGATGGTAAGTTGAAACAACAGGTCGCTGCCTGCTTCAACCAACGTTGGTACCGTACCATTGACGATTGGGGGTGCATGCCGAAACACCATTGGTATTTGCATTGAGGCTGGATATCCGTCAATTGTTGATACGACAAGTTGTATTGAACCTTCATCAGAAGCAAAAGACCCGTCCAATTGAAGCCTAAACCAATAGACGTCATCTCCAGTAGCTTGGAGGCAACCATCGTTTGAAGCAGCCCAGTCGGGTTGCTGAATTTGAGGGGCCGAAACCGACCAACCAAGTTGACGTAGTGAGAGTTGGATGTTCTCCAATGGGCGGTCGCTTTCAATAACAGCACCGAGTACAGCAGGGTGGCCAAACATCAACTCCTCAAGTGTCCCTTGTTCATTGCAAGGAATCATCGAAACGATTTGAGGCGCATTAAGTATCAACGGGATGGAGGCAGTTGCCGATGTTTCAACACCTCGTGAATCCTGCAGAACCACCAACACGTTGACTTCACCCGCTTCAAGCAGCCCCAGCGGTGGTTGGAGTCTCATCTGAATTTCACCCTCATTGACGAAACCTTCCACTGAAAGAACTTGCAAGCCATAGCCAGGCCAATCGATTTCAACATCCCCAAGATACGCATTTACAAGATCGTCTTCATCCTGCACAACAATCCGAATGTATTCGTCGTCGTTATCGACAATCCGGTCGATGGTCGAATTGGATTCATTCTCAAAAAACAACTGGACTTGAGGCGCTCGATCCTCAACCATGATGCTCCTTTGAGCGACAAGGCTTCCGTCATCTTTTCGCATTTCAACATCGATTGAATCCGTGGA
This sequence comes from Candidatus Poseidoniaceae archaeon, assembly GCA_022451765.1. Classification (GTDB taxonomy): domain Archaea; phylum Thermoplasmatota; class Poseidoniia; order Poseidoniales; family Poseidoniaceae; genus MGIIa-L2. Next base: position 8,571 of record JAKUNY010000027.1, on the reverse strand, counting down.
AGAGCCGTTCTCTACAACATAGGATGCTTCGTAACAATGATGATTTGCATCCCCCATCGCAACGTAAACAACTTCGCCAATTTGTCCTCGAGATACGAGAAATTGTGGTCGTTCTGTCACAGAATCGTGGTCAACATCAAGGACACATCCCGTGATTGTTTGTTGAACCCCACGAAGAATTCCCATTGGAGAGGTTGAGGGAAGTTGAGTCACACCCAACCATGGAGCGTCTGCGTTCGACACATGTGGTCCGAACCATGATGATGGTGCATCAAGGACTTTTGCAACATCCTCTGCAAGAAGTTCGGTTTCCATACCAAGATTATCCCGAGCCGTTATCTGAAGAGCAAGTTGTCCTGTCACGACATTGATTGGTAGCGTAATCATCGCTTCCCAAGTCGTACCGTTGTCATTGGACCCCATCGAACCAACATTCCATGTTGTGTTTGAAATCGAACAGTTCGAGCAAAGAACACTCCAACCCATCTCTACCGATTCCACACCCGCATCATCGGATGCAGTAACGGTGCACAGAAATGAATCACCACGGGCATATTCATCTTCATCACAGGTAACAGACTCAATGGTTGGAACATCGTTCACCCATATTCGCATGAGGATGAAATTGTTCAGCGTGTCGCGTTCGAACGATGTCGAATTATCGTGCGCATACCGTACACGGACGTCCAACCACCCAGGTTGGGTTGGGGTTAGAGGTATCATAACCGACATCCTCGATCCTGCTTGACTCCCCTCAACGATGCTGACATTTGCCGTGGACATCAAGACGGAACCTTGGAGATTAATCACATCGATTTGTCCGTTTCCTGCAGACATTCCATTGTTTTGCATTGCAACTTCAATGTATCCGGTTTGGCCTACAGAAAAATTGTCCAGAATGCGTGTGTCGAGGAGTTCAACGTCGTGCAATGTGCTCATATACGGGGCCATTTTTGGATCACCAACAACAACACCCATCCAAGATAGGTAGGTGTTTGCTGCAGCATTTGCTTCGGCAAAATTGTACCCCTGGGCATACATTGGGAACAAGACACTTGGTTGGCCCACGGCTGTCAAGTACGGCTCGTACACGTAACCCTTGACGCCGCTCACGCCATCTTCAAGAAGATCCGCAATAAGGGACTGTCCGTACGTTGTTCCAAGCGTGAATGAACGCCCACCTGTCGAGACCGCTGTTTCTGCGATGGAACCGTTGTTCCACGACATATGTGGCCGAATGACACGAAGAGTGAAACTATCGATGAACACTGAGCCACTGGTTGAGGTTGCGACAACATTCAGTGGCACTATAATTCGAAGAGAAGTTGCATCATCATGCGGGCGGAACCGCATTTCAGCACTCCCCCAATCGTTTTCGAATGTCTTTGAATTCGATGTGTTTGATGAGAGAATGTTGCCCTGATCGTCAACACCCTCCACGGTCATCGCAAAGCTGCCATAGACATCTCCGTCTCTCTTACCAGCAAGCGAGATAATCCATGCATGACCTTCCAATTCAGAATCAATTGGGACAAATTGCTCAAGTGAAGCCCCTGATGCACCAGACCCTGAGTATGCTTGACAGTCCTGATAGATGTCACGACTTAGTATGGTAATTTCATCATCGGAGAGAGCACTCTCCCAGACCATCACTTTGTCGATCATACCTTCAAAATACGTCGATCCTGCTCGGTTAACGCCGAGCTTGTACAGATCGATGTTGTTGACAGACCCGGTTGGGAAGGTTGTCGTGCGAACATGAACGCCATCGAGATATTGCCTTGCTGAACCACTATCAAACACTGTTGCAAGATGCATCCATTGCTGGGCTTCAATGTCACCAAATGTGTGCGTCTGGTTGTTGTGTAAACGCCACTCTCCGCTGAAAACAGCGTGCTGGAAAGACGTGTTTGAACCAGCGTTGTCTGAAACAGCAAGTACCGATGCATAATTTGGAAGCGTTGTTGAATTTGCCCATACCCATTGGCTCACCGTAAAATTACCGACCCAATCGTCAACGTCGACTTCGACATAATCGTCAACACCATCGTACCAAAGGCAACCTCCATCAGCACATGCTCTCCAATTGCTTGCATCCATGTTGTAGAGTGTCATGTTCGAGCCGTTCGCGACCGAATCGTTGGACACAGTACCGATGCCTTCGTCAAAATTCCATGCGTGAATCAGTGTAGAGGCTGATGGTGGCGTACCGTCTGAAACCAGGAATGCAGATGCAGGTACCAACGCCTTGGATTGGTTCGGGCCTTCCCATTTCAGATTCAAGCCGTGTGGACCTGTGCCCTGGAAGAATTCTATTTTGAAATCGTGGAGACCAGCCGTAATGTTCCGGGTACCAGATATCTCCCGCATACCATGGGAACCATAGTTGGTCACCAGGCTCACTCCGTCAAGCCACAGCTCACTTCCATCATCGCTCGTGAGGTAAAACGTCCAATCACCAGAATCTGGAACGTTGATGAGTCCGCTGAATCGGGCCCCCCAGTTGTTTTTGAAACGATTGTCAAGACCAGGGTAAGCGGAATTCATTGAATTGTATTGCAACGATGATTCGATTCGGGTATGTTCTGGAGTTCGATCGATGAGCGATGGCATCGAACCGGTATTGAAACTCACACCTTCGTTGTCGAAGAACTCTGCAAAGATTCCTTGCGTCCCGTTGCTTGATTCATCAGAACATGAAGCAGAGATTGTAGCCTCAAGTGATGCGCTGCCGGCGTCTTTCACACTGGTTTGATAGTTCCAGGCAAAGGAATCGCCAGAAGACAGTGTCGGGACCGTGGCATTCCAGTGACGAACACCGCTTGTCCATGTTGCATCTTCTGTTTCAAAACCAGTGTTCTTTCCCCAATTCGCACCCCAGTTATCATCGTTGGAACCCCATGAGGCATACCCCATAACGTTGCTAACATTGGTAATAAATCCCGTTTCCTCATCGAATAAGACACTTTGATTGTACAATTCTGTCAGTGTCGAATTTGCGGTGTACAAATCATCGTTCCAAAACCTATAGCCTGAGCCGTTGCGGTTTGTGGCCAAATCCAGCACGTAGGTACCGCTTTCGCCAAGGCTGTTGTTCGCTTTTTCAATCAAATTGAGTGCGGTCTCAACGGTATACCCTGTGAGTCTCGTAACCAGGTAAAAACCATGCTTTTGCCTAGAAAAGGACTCGAAATCCCCGCCCGAAAGAGGCCCATAGGTATGCGTTGACCAATAATCTCCTCCAATGCTGCTGTTGTAAGACCCTCCGAGTAAAGCGAATTCTTGATCGAAAGATGCTTTGTTGAGGCCTCCATTTACCCGCAATGGCATGCCTTTACTGGTCACGAGATAATTCATATCCGATACATTGCTTCGATTGTTCAACATCTCAAGGAATGGTAACGCAAAGAAATTCGTAAATTGCTCCCTGTTGATGGTCTCGCCCGTTGGCGTTCCTTCAAGATTAAAAACAAAAACACGCTCAAGGCTTATGTTTCTGGCTTCGACAAATGCCCAACCGATGGTTTTGCTGGACTCTGATTTGTTGTTGATCAACACCCCCACATCGCTGTAATCGTAGACATCCATGGCGTTGAAACCATTTGGTACGGCAATGGTTTGATTGTCAAGGTCGAGCCAATTATCACCTGTCGTAAACCCCTGAAAGAGGCTGGCAGCCGGTCCTAAATGGGGCGATTGATGAGGAATTGAGGGCGAGGTTGGCAGAGCACTGAACAGTGAACCTAGCATAAGGGTGACAAGAAACAAACTCGTCCCCCTTCCTGCCATGGTTCGTCGATATCAAAATGTAGTTAAACAGTATTGATGGATTGCGCATGAAACAGTGAAGCAAAAACCTTGTTTCCATCAAAAAAACACTGAAAGAATATGAAGGGTGGCCCCGTCTGAGCAATTGATGGCAGAGTTATACATGGCTCGAACCTGTAGGTGGGGATCCCTTCGAGTTGTAGGCGGGGATGTGTGGAATCATGAAGGTGATGTCCTCATCACACCTGCGAACAATCGACTCTCTGGAAGGGAAGGTCTGGACAATATGATTCACCAAAAAGCGGGCCAAGAACTTACACAAGCGACCCGCAATATCTGCCTAGAAATGCGCAAAATCAATGCCCCACCTTGTGCAGTGACCCATAATGTTGTCACCGAACCCTTTGCCCTCGCAGATCGGTTCAAACACATCATCCACGTCGTCGGTCCTGATTGTCGCCGGCCAAATCAGGATGAAAATCGAAGAGAGCTTCTACCGAGCACCTACTACAACCTCTTTGCAACGCTCAAAGAATTGGGTACGATTGAAAATGTCATTTCCCCGCCGCTGAGCATGGGTGTGTTTGCCTATCCGCATCGCGAAGGTGCACGACTCACCCTTGAAACACTGCTTGGACTTCTCGATGGAGAGGAGGACCCAGGGGTAAAAACCTTCACCATCGTCGTGAAGGAGAAGAATTTCATTTCCAACATGCGAACCGTCTATCGAGAAGTCAACGACCTATTACCCGGTATAGACACCACAAACGACTGAGGCCTGTGCCATGAGCGACCTTCCTCACATGGTGAGCGTCGCCCTTCAATCCTCCTCATCTTCCTTTGATGCCGTTCTCATGGTCTCAAACGACAGCCGTAAAGTACGTTCGGTAGTTGAGGTCCTTCCTTCCAGTTTGCCGTTACGCGTCATGACAAGTCTGAGTCGTGTTCGCGATGCATTGATCGAGCATGCTATTGATGCTGATGTCCTTGAGGAGGGATTGTCCACGAAGGGTTTGTCCATCCTCAATGAATTGTATGACCTAGTGCTCCAAGGCATGGGCGAACGATGGATTGCGAAGGGAGGCCGCTTGCTGATCGTTCTTGCCGAACCAATCGATGGTGTGATTATGGTTGACACCAAGATGCTTGGGGCTGAACGTCTGACCGCAATTGCTGAGGAACAGAGCATCGAACTTGAGGTTCTGATTCGAATGATTGAGCTTGCACGAGCCATCGGAACCAGAGGTCGGGAAGGAACCGCTATCGGCGCCTTGTTCGCAATCGGGAACATTCAGAAGATGCGAGGCAATTCAACAGCTATGGTGCTTAACCCATTCAAGGGCCATGGTGAAGCAAAACGTGATGTCCGAAACAAGGAAAATCATGAGACGCTTGCGGAATTTGCTTGGTTGGATGGCGCCATCCTTTTCAATCGAGAAGGAATTGCAAGCGACGCTGGTCGATACATTCAGGTCCCATCTGGGCTCACTCCAAAATCAGGTGAAGGCGGCCGGCATCTCGCTGCACGTGCCATTTCACAATTAAGCGAAGGCGTTGCTGTTGCGGTTTCTTCAACGGGAAGCATCGTCCTCTACGCAAACGGACGCGAGCGATACCGTGTACGAATCAAATGAGATTGATTGCCTCAAGAAGCGTTAATTCTCCTAAAGCAACTTGTCTTGCCAGTTCGGAAGATATTGTGATTCGACCTTGACTTTTTATTCGACTTCGACGTTGAATTTCTCGGATTTCGCCTTCCGTTGTTTGCAATTCAAATGGTTCCCAGACCCTTTCTCCAGAGAGTGTTGCAATTCGAATCGCTGAAACACCGTGTTGATTTCTTTTCACGCCTCTCGATGTTTTTTGTTCGTTCACCAGTTCAACAGCATATCCCCGAGCGAGCATGGCATTGGCAAGACGGTTACGATGCGATGGAGAGCCTTTTCCCATTCGAAGTAGAAGATGTTCAAATTCATGATGCTGAATAAGGGAATCGATGGTCTCGATGCACTCTTCGACCGATTCTGTTTGTTTTGTATCGATCAAAACACCGTCTGTAAACCAAGCAAGACCAGGGCGAGGTCCAGTATCTATACCCAGGATAAACCGATGAGTTTGCGATGCGCCTTTCAATGCGAAGATTGCGGCTTCAACTGCGATATCAAGCGATTCTAAATCAGCAGCAATCGGGCGCCCATCGGATGAATTATTTGCTACTTCATCGATTGAACCAACCCAAATGGAATCCTTTTCTGGCAACGGTTGATCGATCGAATATTGCTCGACGTTGATTTTCCTCGTCCGGAAAAGCTGCATAATGCGGTAAGCAAGTTGGAAATCGTCGGTCCGAACGAGAATCCTTTGCACAAGGAGTTCCACGCTCTCGTCCTCTATAATCCTCCGTCTTGTTTCAAATCGAACGAACGCACCTTGTTTGTCGTAAAATCACCGAAGTCAATAAAGGCGGTTGACAACATTAAGACACCATGACAAGCCAATACGAGCGTGAACTGAGGCACGTTCTCGCCGGCATACCCACAGGTGTTGAAGCAGTCATCAAATCTTGTTCTGTAGAACAAAAGGAACGGATGCGGCTTGTTCTTCGACGCCCCTTCCTCGTCGTAAGAGCTGCAGGTGCAGGCATCGAGGGGAGCGGGGACCTGTTGGCCCTCAGAGGCGATCTCTCGTTCCCAATTGAAGTAAAAACAACAAAATCCAAAAAAATCTATCTGAGCGGCCGGACCCTTCACCAGTATGAAGCGCTGGTGTATGAGGGCGAGCGTTGCGGACTCATGCCACTTTACGCTCACAGATTGAAGGGCACCCGTGGCGATTCATGGAGGATTTTTCGCGTTGAAACCTCGACCCTTGAAGGACGCCTTCGCGTCTTAGCACGTCGTATTCCACCCCTTCCTCGCACTCGTAAAGATAGGGCATTTATCGATTGGGATCAGGGCTTGCCTCTGAATGAGTTCATCCACATCGTTTCCCATCACAATGAAAACTCAACATCTCTCGAATACATTCAGAAACGCAGTGTGATTGAAGGAGAGGTAGGTGTCGATTCTCCCGTTAGAGCCTCGATTCTTGATGAACTTCAACGGCGCCGAACCATAACCCGTTGATTAGAGGTACGGCATCAGAATCAAAAACAGAAGCATGAAAAGCAGTCCAAGCGACGAGAAGTTGCTTGCTTTTCTCGAAATTTGATCAACCCAGAGAGGGTGGAAATTCCAGAGTTTGAGCTTCCGACCAAAAGCCCGAAGTCGCGACAACCCTGCATGAACCATGTCCTTGAACATGTGGCCTCCATCGAATGGAACCATTGGAATGAGGTTGGTAAACCCGAGAAGAATGTTGACCCACATGACCCAGAACAGGAGGTTGACAAGGAAGAGCAACCCTTCTTTCCCGACCAAGTTACCAAGCCATGAGTCGTCTGCTTCAAGCATTGCTTCCTCATTCGGATGCATCGCAACTCCTTGGAACTCGAATGGAATGAACATCGTGTAAACAACGTGGAATGGGGCGATCAACGTTCGTTGCAGCATTGTGTATTCTACATTTGGAGAGAGTGGACCTGCGAGGCGGTCAATACCAGCTGTGTTCGAATTCAATCCTTCTACGCCCAAAAACGGGTCGCCGGGTTCAATTGCAAGCGAATCGAGTTGTTCACTTGAAAAGCCCAAACTCTGGTAATAGGTATACTTGTCAGAAAGCGTTGCGTTAACCGTTTCTCTGGTCCCATCTTCATGCAATACCCCAATCAGTATTGAATCTCCTGCTTGGTGTTGATCGAGTCGTTCACTTAAGCCTTCGAGTCCAATGACGTCTTCACCTTGAATGGTTTCAATCGTGTCCCATGGCAACATGCCTGAATTGTCGGCTCCCTGGTCCTTGACGATACCCGTCACGTGAATGGACTGATTACTCGATGCAAACTGACCTGCGATACCGCCAATCATGATGAGCAAAACAAAAGCTGCAAACAAATTTGTTGCTGGACCTGCAGCAAACATGCGCTGTCGTTCCCGACGTGGTGCTTTGAACAACTCCTCACCTTCAGGCTCTGCAAATGCTCCGAGAGGGAGTGGGCCCAACTGCAGCAGACCAAATGAACGGATTCTCATGCCGTGGCCTCGGGCGAGTAAACCATGGCCGAATTCGTGGATCACCAATGCCACAATGAACCCGATAAGACCCCACCAGAGTGGAATCATTGGGTTGATGCCTGGAATAGCAACAAGTTCACTTGCGCTTGGAGGCTCAACATCTGGCGGTGAAATCAGTGCTCCTGCAAAAGCGAGGATAAGGCCCAATCCTACCATGAACATAGCCAGGGTGCAAACCCAAAGAGAAATCTCCCCGTAAATCCTCCAAAGGCGACGTGGTTTTGCAACCTTTTCCAGCATCTTGAGTCCTTTCTTAGTGCGTACCATGAGGACAAAGCCAAACACCCGTGTAGCATTCCAGCGATCCCAAACCCCGTTACGGTCCCATCGCTTGAGAAGCAAATACCACCCAAAAATTAGCAGTGGAATGATGCGCCAATCGAAATCGACGGCTCCCCACGCTGCTGCCATAGACAACGGAATGTTTGCTTCCATTTCAATTAATGCACCAACTCGTGGATGTGAAGGTTCATGAATGGGGATGCGAAGGTGCGTTCATGTTGCACCGGGCTGCTGTCGAGGCGTGGACCAGCGACAAGTGGGGTCAACCATCGGTCCAAATCGCTGAATGGCTGATTGAGGGTGATGTTGTTCAAGCGTTTATTCGACTCCAGCGAGGCGCTTTGATCAT
>JAKUNY010000269.1 GCA_022451765.1 Candidatus Poseidoniaceae archaeon | reverse complement strand
CTTTGACGTGGGACCCTAACTTGTTATCACCGTTGAAACTCACAGTGATTGATCCGTCGTCGTTGAGCGTTTGCACGTTCCCTGACATTGTCATCGTGTCGTAGGGATAGTTTGGAGCCCCTAACTGTATTTTTAGATCTTCAAAAATAACATTGTTGCCAGACCAATCCCCTAACCATCGTGCAGTTATTCCTGCGGTGCTGAGAATATTCATGAAGATATCTTTTGACCCCTTTTGGTGGGCCGCGTCGCGGTCGTGATGTACGTCTTGGAAGTCTCTAGTCGCTAACGCTGTTGAGATAATCAATCTGGGTGTGAGTGGAACTGGGCAGAGGGGCAATTGATCGCCTTCGGACATTTCGCTGCGTTTCTTTGTTTCCTCTGTTCGGGATGGTTGCGCAGGTTGGAATTGGTGGAGGACGATGTCATCATCTGAGTTTGTGTCAGGGAAGCAGACTTCAACTGGCATGCCTATCTCTATTTGTTCAGGTTTCACGTTTACGATGTTGGTGATGATACGCACACCCTCCTCGAGTTCAACCAGTCCGACGATAAGGGGGTAATCAAATGATGGAACCTGAGGGTAGTGCACAACGGTGTGACTGTAGAGGGTTCCTTTTCCGGAGGAAACGATCCAGTCGTATTCCATGCTGTGTGTGTTTGGGTTCGCGTTTGCGGGTGGGAACATCAGCGTTCCATCGTCGGTGAAGCGCTGAATTCGTAACTCATGGTTTTTGAGGCCTTCCCAAAACCATTCTTGGTCCTGGTTCCATTGTGGCCTTGGGCGGGTAGGTCGTTCCGGTGGAGAGAGGTAGTCGTCGGGATTAAGGCCTGCTGCTTCGAGAGCTTCTGCTTTCGGATCTGGTTTTTTGTTGACTCGTCCGGTGCCTGGACGGAATTTGAGGATTCTGAAGAACATTGACCCGACAGGTTCATCATTTTCATCGACATATTCTGTTTCTGTGGTGACAAAATGCCCGATACCGAGTCCGGTCGCTTTTTCTTCAGAGACGTCTACGAGTTTTGTTCGACCACTAATGACATCACCCAGTTTGAGATATCTGTGGAACACGTATTCTACGTTTGTTGCAACGACGCTAACGAAGCCTGCTTCGTCGAGCATTGCGTAGGTGGCGGAACTGGGGTCCTTTGACCGCTGTGGTTGCTGACCCATGATCAGTCCGGGCATAGACCATACTTGGAGCATTGCGGGAGGGGCGACAATCTGGCCGTGAGGGCCTTCTTCAGCTGCTTCAGGGTTGAGGTAGTGCGGGTTTGATTCTGAAACAGCATCACACCAGTTCCTGATTGTTGATTGGTTGACTGCGTCTCGGGCCGTGATTGTATCTCCGGTATTGCCTACTTGGGAGCGCAACTGCGTGAGGAATGATTCCTTTTCTGCTTCAGTGCTCATTTCTAGCCCCCTTTGGTATTGCTCCAGCATATTCTGAGCATGTAGATGCCACCAAACAGGTGCAACAAATACCTTTCCATTGTTCAATAAATTTTTGTATTTGGATCAGAATTGGGAATAAATGCGGTGCTTTCGTGGTTGAACAGTATGTAACAGAAAATGCACCAGGAACGCTGCTTCTCTGTCCGGAAGAGACGGCGTTTCTGGAACATAATTGGGAATGCCTCTGGGGTTCCCGTGACTTTGCTTAACTAGGAGGTTGAGTTATGACTACATCCACATTGTCGCTCTTTAATAAATTGCGACCGGTGAGCGT
>JAKUNY010000268.1 GCA_022451765.1 Candidatus Poseidoniaceae archaeon | reverse complement strand
GGGCGCATATGGATGCAGCGCATGGCGAGGCTAAACCTCAAACGAGAACGGTTTGAGCCCCACCCATGTCGGAGGTGAGAGAGGAATCTGTTCCATCCAACCCACCTTTGGATTCTGCCGTCAATGAACCCAATGTCACACAAAAGGAAATTTTCTCCGACATGCTTCGTCATATGATGGCTCCACTTGTCATTGGGATGGTCTTTGGCGGCATATGGCAACTCACCGTCATGCCTCGAATTGACACGTTTGTTCCTAATCCAGTGCATGGCGCTTTCGCAATTTGTCTCATCACATCCCCCTTGATTTACAAACTACTCGTGGGTATGGAAATGAACCGTGCAGGTGAATATGCAATGGGTTTTGCAGTGACGGCGTGCACTCTGTCAATGGTCTGGATGTTTGGCACTCCATCTGTTTATCTTGCAGGATTTCTTCCATGCATCGCTTGGTTGTTCATCAGTTCATACTGGCTACAGTTTGACTTTCCACCGTTCCGCTATGGACTCTGGCACGCTATGGCTGTGAACGTTGGTGCCTTTGGGGGAAGTATCCTCGCCTTCAATTACCTCTAAGACGTGTAGGACTCTGAATCATTCGGGAAATCCCCCGATCGAACATCATCACAATATGAGCGAATTGCACCATCGATTTCCTCAGCAAGGTTGAGATATCGACGAAGGAACCTAGGTGAAAAATCCATCGTAATACCCAGAAGGTCGTGCAAAACGAGAACTTGGCCGTCGCAGTGGGGGCCGGCTCCAATTCCGATGACTGGGATGCTTAACTCGCTCTGGACGCGTTGAGCAAGTTCTTTTGGAATCTTTTCCAGAACGATTGCAAAGCAACCCGCTTCCTCGAGAAGTTTTGCATCTTCGATCAATTTCTCTGCCTCTTCATCTTCTTTGGCGCGGACCGTGTACGTTCCAAACTTGTAGATGCTTTGTGGAGTGAGTCCAAGATGGCCCATAACAGGGATTCCTGCTGTCAATATTCGTTCAATGGATTCAACAATCTCTGAACCTCCCTCGAGTTTTACAGCATGGCCTTCTGCTTCTTTCATGATGCGGATTGCACTCTCAAGGGCTTGTCTTGAATTGCCTTGATAGGTTCCAAAAGGCATGTCAACCACAATCAAGGCACGATCAACGGCACGTTGAACACATTGTGCATGGTAGATCATGTGGTCGAGTGTCATCGGGACCGTCGTTACCTGACCAGCCATGACATTCGAGGCTGAATCGCCAACCAGAATAACATCAACACCGGCAGCATCAACAAGACGTGCAAGAGAATAATCGTACGCTGTAAGCATGGTTATTGGCTCGTTCGCTCGCTTCATTTCTTGGAGCGTGTGCGTCGTTACTTTCGTCGCCTTGCTGTGAACGGACATTGTTCTGCCTCATGCTTCCGATTGAATTCACCATTTCAAAGGCTCGCTAACGAAATCAATCGTGTTTGATGCAAACATTCAGTGGCTCAGAAAAGAAACCAAGGCTCCAGGCGCCACCTTCTCGTCCAAGGCC
>JAKUNY010000267.1 GCA_022451765.1 Candidatus Poseidoniaceae archaeon | reverse complement strand
CCACTGGTCGTCTTCATGGTAAAACATCAAGGTTGACTCTGGATCTGTCCACCCGCACATGTAGAGCATATCGCTGGATGAGCGGTATGGGTAGTGAACATCGTTGCTTCTTCTCGCCTCAGGTAAGGCAGAAATCACGATGAGGTCACCGACATCAAATTGTGAAAGCAAACGTTGCTGGCGTTGCCGATAAACTGCTTTCGAAATAGCCAGCGGTTTTTCTGGTAATTCCTCAAATGCTGCGTCAAACATCTTACTCACTATGTCAATCCAAACGCCACAGTTCTTTAATCAATTCTTTGGTTCCTTGCCACGCTCTGTCCATTTTACGAAGCCTGAGGGTCCGTCAGGTCTGGAACGTTGACGCATTAAAGCAATAACGACGACACTTAAAATGAAAAACAATGCGATTCCGATACTCAATGAAGAATCACTGAAGGTTTGTGTTGATTCGGTTTGTTGTCGAACGATGAACGATATGTTTGCGGATGCACCATCGTCGTCCACAACTTCAACCCGAATCTCACGATAGTCTAGAGTTTGTATGTCCGATGAGGACAAATAGGATTTACCACTCAACAGAGCCTTTCCGTCAACAAACCAGTAATACGAAAGTGTCGTTTGATCATTCATTGTATCTGTTGATTCATTTGCGGTAAAAACCCAGTTCCCTGATTGAGGAATTGTGATTTCATTCCCGTTTTCTACCAAGAATCCATCGTATCGAAGGACCGCATTTGGCGCAATGTTCGACACGGAAACATTGTGACTGACAACCACCAAGTGGCCGCCTAAATCTCTAACTATAGCATTCACGATATAATTACCAGATTTGGTTGGAATAAATTCAAGCCGGCTGTCGTCTAGAATTTCTGTGTCCAAAACTGCGCGTGGTGTTCCATCAGGTTGCGTTATGCTCCAAGTGATGACAAAGGCTGATCCATCATACCCATCATCAACGTTAATGTCTACGAGGATCGAATCCGCTTCATCGACTTCATCAATTGCATTCAGTTGAACTGCGGGCATGGTTTGGTCGATGACGATGAATTGTGTGACATTGTTCGAATATCTCAAGACATCGTCTTGAACCTGAACCTGTAGTTGATAGAACCCATCGGAAATCAGGTTAGCATCAACATCAACAATCACTCGTAATTCGTTGTCGAGTAGAGCATGACTTGCATCAATGGAAGAATAGTTCTCGAGACAGATTCCATATGAAGCCGGGCATATCCGTACATTCGAAAGGATGTTGATCGATGTAGGTGGGAATGAATCATCCTGCTCAGTTGGCAGTAATACATTGTAATCCAATTCGAATGAATTCGAATTGAATATCTGTGTTGAATACGTTTCGTGAACGGGCTTTGAGAGAGATGGCCGTAGGACCGGCCGGTGGTGTTCCTCACCAACATAAATAACGACTCCAAATGATTGTAAATCTGTGTGCTCCATTACAGAAATTTCCACATAACAAGTACAATCAACTGAAGTTAATTCAAACGAGTGTTGCCACGACCACATCGTAGAATCTGAGGATTCGTCTGAATACGGTACAACGGAATCCAAGTATGGACTGGAGTTAACAGAGTCCCATTGATCTGGATTAGAGATGTTCCAAACATGGATTTCAACAGAGGTCAAAGGGAAACTAGAATCGCCGGTTAGATTCACCATGCCGTCAACATGCAGACCGTCTTGTTGATCAAACACCATAGAAGGTGATACATAGGTCTCATCGTCCACTGAGGTAGGAAAAATATACGATGTCAACAAGAAAAAAACGAGCAACATT
>JAKUNY010000266.1 GCA_022451765.1 Candidatus Poseidoniaceae archaeon | reverse complement strand
GATGTAAGTCTATTTGTCCTCGGCGCTGCGAGTCTTCAAGCAATTGTGTTGATCGCAGCTCTAAGTCTATCGGGTCGCTTGCAGCAACGAAATTCTCGAGAGATTGAGCTCGTTTCAGAAGGTTACTCGCGAACCACAATCGGCCGACCCGGTCTTTTGCCTCGGATTGGTGTCTTCTTTGCCACCGTGTTTGCACTCGCACCTCTCGCCAGCATGGCCCTCGCATCGGTCAGAATACGCAACCGCACAACGGAATCATACCGCTGGAGTTTCGAAGCATGGCAATCTGCGTTCCAAGGCGACTTATCGTATGCATCCGTTCCAGAAGCACTAACCAACTCACTCGTGTACGCACTTGGATGCCTTCTCATATCGTGCATCCTTGGTTTCTTCGTCGCACACAGCATTCATGCATTTGAAAAACAAAAGCGATACAAACTCGCCCAAATGCTCGACGTTATGTCAATGCTACCGCTAGCGGTTTCCGGGGTTATGGTCGGAATTGGTGTCCTGCTGGGTGTCCTGAAAATTTGGCCCGCAGTTTTCAGTTTCTATGGCTTACCGATGTTGCCCCATGCCATGTTGACGACACCGTTTGTGATTCGGATTCTGCTACCTGCTATGCGAGAAATCGATTCTGATTATGAGGCGATGGGGATGGTTCTCGGCTACAATTCAACGCAACGTTTTTTCAAAATTAAAATCCCGTTACTGAAACCACAAATTGTTGTTGCTTCTGCTCTGTCTATGGCGTTCTCACTCGGAGAATTTGGTGCTTCATGGGTTGTCCTGCGTTCTGGGGCATGGGACACGTTACCCATTTTGGTCGATCAGCTCATGTCTCGCCCGAAATACTTCGAATTGGTCACACCTACTGCGATGGCAGCTGCTACTGTTTTGATGTTCACAACCTTCCTACTGTTTGTTATCGCTGAACGGTTTCGTACGCATAGAGGGGGAGGGTTCTGATGAGTTTAATCGTTCAAGACCTCGATGTTTCCTTCGGTGCAAACACCGTTATTTCAAACCTTAATTTTGAGATGAAATCTGGCGACATTGTTGCCATAATCGGCCCGAGTGGGTGTGGTAAGACCACCCTGCTGCGAGCCATTTCTGGCCTCTTGAAACCAACCAAAGGAACAATCGTTCTCGATGGAGAAAACATCGAAAAACAGCCATGCGAGCAACGAGAAGTTGGAATGCTCTTCCAGCGACCAGTCCTTTTCCCATTCAAAGACGTTCTCGGCAACATCTTGTTTGCATACAAACGTAAGAAGGATTCCAACATGGACCAAGTCCATGCGATTCTTGGCGAATTAGGTCTAACCGGTAAAGAGAATCAGGCAATTGAAACTCTTTCTGGTGGTGAGGCTCAGCGTGTTGTGCTTGCACGTGCACTCCTGACCCATCCACGATTGATGCTGCTCGATGAGCCACTCTCGGCGCTCGATGTCGATCTTCGAAGAAAAATTGCGCATGAAATCCGTTCCATACTTAAGGCCAGAGGCATACCTGCAATCCATGTAACCCATGACCCAGCAGAAGCCGCCATCATTGGCGATCGAGTTCTTCATTGGAAGGACTTGCAATCCAGCGCTGAAAATTTGAACGAAGAATCGCCACAGGGGACGAAAATAATGTGGGACCCCACGTCAGACACCGCAAATAACTCGTTGGATAAAGATACCAAGGACAATTAGGAGATTGAGGCGATTTTTCGACCGCATGGTTCATTGGAGCGACCTCATAGCCACTCCTAAAGAGGACGAATGAGATGGCGGAGCACAACTGGCCCCTGAT
>JAKUNY010000265.1 GCA_022451765.1 Candidatus Poseidoniaceae archaeon | reverse complement strand
TGAGCAGATTCGGAGAGATCTACATCGGACATTGACCGTAAATCTGCCCCACTAACGGGTTCAGCATCAGCATCAGATATGTTGAGTTCTTGACCGATAGCAGCGGCAGTCATGTGATGATCGCCAGTGATCATTTTTACCTTGATTCCAGCTTCCTGGCAGATCCGAATAGCATCTTTGACTTCAGGTCGAGGTGGGTCCATTATCCCAACAAGGCCGAGGAAAATCATGTTGTTTTCAACCACAGTAATATCTGTGAAATCCTCATCATCACCCAGTTTCCGAGCAGCCAGCGCAATAACACGCATGGAATGTGAGCCCATCTCTTCGTTGCGTGAGGAGGCTTCTTTCAGATCTTCATCGCTGATTTCTACCAATTCTCCATCAAGATATCGATGAGTCGTGATTGGAACAAATCCACCTGCCGCACCTTTGGAGAAAACCCAACGTTCGCCCTCATATTCATGAACGACAGACATTCGCTTTCGTTCTGTGTTGAAAAAGAATTCATGCAAGCGCGGGTGTCGTTGGGTAAATTTACGAACATCCCCATTTAATTTCCAACCCAACACAGCGCAAGCAGAGTCGGTTGGATCTCCAATAGCCGTCCAGAGACCGTCTTGTTTGCTGATTTGGGAATTGTGGCAAAGAGACAAGCATGAAGCGAGGAGACGAAAACCTGGATTAGATTGGAGTTTTGCCATTGAATCTTCATCGAGTTTGTCCTCTCCTTGCATGAGTGTTCCTTCAGGATTGAACCCATCGCCAGTGACGCTGTAGTATCCATCGACCGTGTGAAGTTGTCGAACAGTCATTTGATTTTTCGTGAGCGTGCCCGTCTTGTCAGAGCAAATCACGGTTGTCGAACCAAGGGTTTCAACTGCTTTCATTCTGCGAATAATGGCCTTGTGCCTTGCCATGTTCCGCATGCCTAAAGCCAATGTAATAACAAGAATAATCGGCAATCCTTCGGGCACAATCGCTACGAAAATCGCAATCGCAGTAATGAATTGCGTGATCGCAACATCTCGCAACGGTTCCGACCCTCCCCAAGCAAGGACGAGTTTGATCGATACCAACAAGACAGCCACAATAAGGGCTATGAAACCTAGGAATCTTCCGAGGGATTCGAGTTTTAGTTCCAACGGAGTCTTCGGTGTTTTCGCTTCGGAAATATCGCTTGCAATTCGACCCAACTGGGTTTTCATACCTGTCTCCACAACCAGACCGACCGCACGACCTGAGGATACAGTGGTCCCCATGTACATCATGTTCCGCCTATCTGCGAGAAGTGCATTAACGTCCATAGGATCGACATGTTTCGTAATAGGTTCCGATTCACCGGTCAAAGCTGATTCATCAACCCTACATTGATACACTTCTAACAATCGTAAATCTGCAGGTACATTGACGCCTTCCTCTAATTTTACGATGTCACCGGGGACAAGGTCTGTCGTGGGAATCTCCGATTCAAACCCATCGCGCAACGTAATGGAATTG
>JAKUNY010000264.1 GCA_022451765.1 Candidatus Poseidoniaceae archaeon | reverse complement strand
AGTTAAAAAATGCTGAAAGCAGTTAATAACCTGCGACCCAATAGGCAAGAACAGCATCAAAATTCTTGACAACCACTCTTTCACATGGGTCAACCGCTGCTTCTGCACAGCCAGGCGGACCTGCTGAAAATGTCGAAGTAATTCCAATGGTGAAATCCGTATTTGCCAGAGCGATCATGAACAATCCAGCGGCCAGGTGGACGCATGCGACGATGAACGAATACCTCCTCAACCGACGGTATCGTTCGGCAAGTTCAGTCTGTTTTGACTTTGAGGGTTTGTTCATTCGATTGAGAGCTTCTTGGATTCCCTTTCGATATTGACTTCCACTCATCGTTCGTGGAGGTGGTAATTCTTTTGCGCCCGTGTCAATGCTTCGAACAACGCGTGCATCCCTGTCTCCGCCGACGTATACGTGATAACCACCATCCCTTCCAGGAACTACCCTGGCGAGTTGATTGTCGTCTTCGCGTCGGTCCTGTGCATACGCAATCGCTGTGCTTTTCTTAAACAAACGACCACGTTCAGCAGGAACGAAGGTTTTGCCCTTCTCAAGCTTCCGCGGACCGACCATGAGCCTTCGACTGCTTCTGCGGTTATGAGCAAAGGGGTTCTATGGAGCCGATATGCACACTTCAAGGGTCTTTAACTCTCGGCGAGTTGTCTCAGTTCAAAGAGGTGTGCTTCGGCCCAATCAACACCCATATCCAAGTAGCCGTTTTCATACATCTCAACAATGCGCTTTGCTGATTCCTTGTCGATTGACTCAATCCCCTGGGTTTTGCCTAAAGCGATGTCGAGGCTGTAATCGAATTCAGAAAGATAGGCACTCAATGGATTGTAGCGATCTCTTGGCATTTCGTCGGGATCTAATCCTTCAAAGGTCATCACATCGAAACGACTCCCCCTGTAAATTTGCTGATCTTTAAACCAAAGAGAATTGATTCCGTGCGATAGCCACTCATCGGAATCGAACAAATTGCTCCAACGGGCATATTCTGGTTCTTCGCTCCTCATCGTTTCGTCTTCAAGTGTGGATATAGGATAAATGCCGACCATTTCCCCAGTCGGTGAAAATACTCCGAACTCAATCGTAGTCAAAACCGCACGGTCTTCCGAATCTCCAAGTGCTGTTGATACCATGTCGCCTGTATACATGTCTCCGAGATCGTATTCAGTGTTGTCGATGTAATCTCTCATGCCGACGTCCACTTGCCCTCCGTATTGGCTTGGAGCAATGTAGGTTTCATAGGCGCTGATCGAACCACCAATTTTCGACATGTAAAGTGCCTCTGGTGCGAATTCGGTATGGCCGCCAGAAGCGAGAATGTCCCAAAGGCGTGGCAATTTATTTCGTAGCTCTTCTGGGAACCTCCATCCCACCATGCGCGTTCCGTAAGGCAACGGCCTACGAACAGATTCTTCTCCTGGTATCGGCATTTCCCCTCTTTCTTCAGGAGAAACGCCCTCGCCGTTTTCATTGATTAGGTAAGCAGTCTCAACGGGGATCACAACGTTCTCACCTACCAGGTATTCAGAACCGAACGTGTTGGTAAAATCGCCGCCTTCCATGTTGATGGCTTGACTCAGCAAACCCTCCTCTGCACGCCTAAGCGATGAATCTCCTTTTGGCCTGTTTCGAAGTAGTTCTTCCACTTCAAGCCCGAAAGCCAAAGCAGTATTTTGCCTTTCACCTAAGTTTTCATTCTTCAAAGCCAAGAAGTCTGTGTAGGTCAAAATAGAAGGAACTTCAGCCCACTCGCCCCATGCTAAGGACTGTGCTTACTGGCCTCCTGGTGATCCAGTAGTATACGAAAGGTCTTGC
>JAKUNY010000263.1 GCA_022451765.1 Candidatus Poseidoniaceae archaeon | reverse complement strand
GCGAGGCTGAACGTACCATGAGAAAGCGTTGCCGTGATGCTGCTCGGTTGGAAATGAAAACCCTCCTTCATCTTGAATGGATGCACCTCGGTCAATTGCCCATTGCTTACCATCACCCGGAATGAATCTTCATCTACCTTGCGTGGTGTTTAAGACAGCATAATTCAAGGCCATAACATGCAAGGGGTCGTACGGGTTCCTCCTCGTCGAAAACCGGTACTTGCATTTGTCTTCTTTTTGATGATTCTCTTGTCAGGATGCCTAGGGAACGGGCAACAAAGCGTGGAAGAATCCTCAAGAAATGACGATGTCGTCCTTGATGTATGGCACACGTTTGCTGCGGAAAGCAAGGAAGAAGAAGTGTTCATGAATTCTGTCGCAGAATTTGAATCTGCACATCCAAACGTTACGGTTGATGTAACAATGGTTCCGTTTGGAAACGCTGATCAATTGTTCATGACAGCCGCCCAGGGCGGTCAAGCACCTGACTTGATGCGATTATCGAGCGACCAACTCGGAGCGATTGGGGAAGTACGCGTTGATGGTTATCCGTTGTTGGAGGACTTACGACCTCATCTGACCCCACAAGACAGGCAGCAGTTCGAAGAACGCGCACTCCAAGCAATGCGTTACGGAGATGCTTTGTATGGCGTTCCTGCAAGTCAGGATTGCCTTTCGCTAATTTTTAACAAAGCATTGTTCGACGCTCAAGGTCTCGATTATCCCGACTCGTCATGGACTGAACAAGATCTTCTTCAGGCAGCTCAAACCTTGACCGCTCAAGACGTTCAAGGCCTTGCAATACCAATCAAAACAGCGTATTGGTGGTTCCCAATTCAAGAAGGGTTCGGAGGTTCCTTGTTTGATGAAAACGGGGAACCATCTCTTGATTCGAACGGCTCAAGCGAAGCCATGCGCTGGATGCTTGATCTTGAATTGGAACATGGTGTTGTTGCGACTGGTACACAAATCGAGGGAATGAAGAATCAATTCATTTCGTCGAAGGCTGCGATGATCTTTGATGGGCCTTGGAATTGGGCTACGTATGAAGCAAGTAGGTTGAACATAGGGCAAACCCTTTTGCCTCTGGTTGATAGTACTGGTGATCGAATGTCACCCCTGGTCACTTACAAGGGGTGGTCAGTAAGCAAACAAAGCCCCAACAAAGTTGCTGCGGCTGAACTCGCATTGTGGTTCTCTTCGGAAAATGTTCAGAAAGATTTTGCAGTTGAAACATACACAATGCCAACCCACGTTGCTCTTGAATCCGATGAGGAGATTAATCTGGATCCGGTCCTCTCGGGCTTCCTCGAGCAAACCAAAGTAGGTACACCTGCACCAACTACTCGCGCAATGTCTCTTGTCTATGACCCGCTATCAACTGCCTTTGAACAGGCCTACTCTGAAATCGCCTCGACCGAAGAGGCACTATCCGGTGCAAATCAGCAACTCAAGGAACAGATCGCCACACTTGCTCGTGCTGAGCCTTACCCGCTCGCCGACGGATATCGGACAATAACCATCGAGTTTGAAACCAACAGTTCGTATTCATTTGATGTCTATGTCGATGGGGACCTCCATACCGAGATCAGGATGCAGGAAGGAAACAACGGATCGGTCCTCGGCTACGATTCATGCACAGATGGGACGACTGAATTGTTGCAGATAGGACAAATTCGTATGGTCCAACCCTCGACCCTGATTGTCGAATGCGAACTTACAGGAATGGTCCCCGACAAAGAGCACCTGATTGAAGTTTACAGCGAACAAGATTTGGTGTATTCCACCCGTGCTCAAACAACAGTAGAGGATGAGCGGCCCAAAGCGGGG
>JAKUNY010000262.1 GCA_022451765.1 Candidatus Poseidoniaceae archaeon | reverse complement strand
TACGTTGGCCCACGTAAAATCCGTTGAAATGAGATAGCCCTCAAAGTGTGCGTATGGCAACAGATGGAAAGCAACCCCTATGAAGGCACAACCATAGCAACTCTTCATGGCTGACGGTTTTACAGGCAATATCGAAGCAGAAAGGCGCTTCGTTTCATTGTCATTCATTGGAGGAATTGCTTTGATTGCACTTGGGCTTGATGCCTTCGGTCTGCTCGAAGAATGGGGCATCGCAGAGAGAGGAGACTGGTTTTTGGACCTTATCGCTTTGATTGGCTTTGCCTTTGTCGCTGTCGCCAACGTTGTGGTTGTTTTGTCCTCTGTTGTCATCTCCGTTCGAAGAAACGAACTCATTTGGACGTTTTTCATTCTCACGCTTGGCGGCGCCTGGTTCTATTACCTCCTGGATTGGTTTTCTGATAACAGGGGTGAGTGAGTGGAAGATGATGAGGAGATTGACGCAGGTGAAGCTCTAACACTCATCATCGTCGGTGTCATCGGAGTGGCCCTGCTTATTTTCGTCGCGATTTTGGCTCCCTCTCTTAATTCAGAAACGCTGGAAACATGGGGTTTCGAAGAATGGGGAACGATCGCAATAATTTTCTTGATCGTTGGGGCATTGATACTCGCAGTATTCCTGGGTTCGGATGACGAAGGAGAACAGGGTGGAGTGTTTACTGGTTATGGATTTGCATTGACAATTGGTTTTCTTATCCTTGGAATCGTCGCCCTTCAAACGAATTACTTTGGTTTAGGGTCAAATGACCCAATTCTGATCGACCTTGACGGAGATGGTTCAGGGGACATTTATTCCGACCAGATACCAGATGACTACGTGGATTACGGTAGTCCTCAACCATACGGATACGGCAACTATGGCCCTCCAAACGATGGTCTCCTTACAGGGGGACAGGGTGCAGGTGTTGGTTGCGCCGCAGGTGCGGGTATCGGAATCTGGCTTGGAGTATTGGATGGGCCATTACCGTTCGGAGAGATCGTAGGGGGCGCAATTGGTTGCGCTGTAGGAGCCGCCACTGGTTATGGCGTTTCGGAAGCTGACTTTGATGGAGACCCAACTACAGGTTTGTGAGGTGAAATTATGGCGTGGGCTCTCAAAAATATGAACACAGGAAAGGTGATGAAAAAACGCTACGGCAACAAAAGAGATGCTGAAGAGGCTCGCCAAGACTTGAACAAACCAAGCATTCATAGAATCGTGAAAGCGCCCAGGCGATACAATTCGGAATACTACAATATAGGCGGCGAGTCCGTTCCTGTAAGCGCAATCGATGAAAAATTGTTTCAGTATAACCAGGACGAATTGCTAAGCCAGGGTTTCGATCCATCGGTCTTCGAGACTCCTATGGTCGACCCTGGGATTCCTCCTGTCGAACCAGAACCAGAGCCGCAACCAACGGTTGAGCAAGTCTCACAACCAAGTGTGCCAGAATCCAATGTAGGTTCTGGTTTGAGTGGTTAGACGGAAACAGTGGTTCAGCCTGAAACATCTCCTACACCAACCACACCTGAAAGCGGTGGAACAACAACCGTTCCAGGTGGAACAACTTATCCAACTAATCCAAGCCCTTCACCAACCACTTCTCAATCATCCAGCGCAACAACGACGTCTGGTTCTTACGGAATGAGTTCGAACCAACCATCAACCACAACATCGCAAACAACGTCCGCTGAAACGGACTATGTAGAAATCATGGAAGAGTCCATGGATGATTATGAATGGGGTGCATTGGCTTTGGGCGGTTTGGGGGTCGTTGTCGCTGGAGGTTTGGCTTATTCTTTGACAGGAGATCATGAAGACGAAAAAGACTACGACTAC
>JAKUNY010000261.1 GCA_022451765.1 Candidatus Poseidoniaceae archaeon | reverse complement strand
AAATGAGAAGAACGAGATCGTGACGCTCATCATTGATGATTCCGCAGTCAAGCCGTTCATCGTATTGGCCCTCTCCAGCACCCAATTGACCAACAATGGATTCAACCTTGATTGGCGTATTGAAGTAAAAGGATGCGATAATCGGGCCAAGTTCTGTTTTCAAACCTGAATCGTCTTTCCCGAGTCGAAGCAAGAGTTCCTTCGCAGCATCACGAGCTGCCTCGACGCGATGCGTTCCATGGACAGTAATCCGTCCCTCTGGGTCGATGACGAGTGTCGCCCTCGGCCTTCGCAAGGCTTTGATGACCATTTGTCCAACACGCTGTCCATCAAGATGTTCGACGACAGCGTTCCCGTCGATTGGTTCAGGAGCTACGAAGCGAACGAGTTGATTCTCAACTGTAACATCAATGTTGCCGCTCATCACTCCTCCTCCTGTTGTCCCGACGGCCCCGATGATGAAATAATCTCCTCTGGTTTAGGAGTAGAATTGAGCATTCCAAGAATTGCAGGGCGCCATGTCTGGACCATTGGCAGCAACAAAGTCGCTGCCTCACCGTGTTTTTCACGCTCATTTGCGAGGGCGCCGCGTAGACGCTGCGCAAATCGCTTGTCCCTCGCGTTTGAAAGAGAGGCGTTGATTCGTGATTCGGTTAAATCCCACCACGCTGCTGTTAGGACCGCAGCAGTCGCCATGTCTTTTGCAACGTTCTTGGGAGGAGGCACTGCATCAAAAATTCGAACCTTTACTGCCTTTCTCCACTTCTTTCCGATGCGGACCATAGAGAGCAATTTACGCCAATGCGTCGATGCTTTGGCCTCAAGTGTTCGTTGCTCTTCCCATGCAGAATCGTCGAGAGTCGGTTCTATGCAATACACAGGGCGATTGTGTCGAAGTGCTAGACGATGCAAACGTCGCGGTTCGGGATCCGGAAATCGTCCGGTTTGTAGTTCATCGAGTTGAGTCAAATCTTCAATAAGAGCGGAATCAATCCCTCCACCCAAGATAGCCGATGCAAGATTAATTCCTGGTGATTCCTTTTCAGATTCTTCCTCAAGTACCCAAACATCTTCAATCTCAGGACCCTCAAGCAGGGCCAGTGCATGCCATTCCATTCGAGGCCTCAATGCCTGTGGATAAACCGTGGTTGGAAGCACTCCATGCAAGACAATCTTTCCACCATCTGGATCACTCCAGACAATGTCTTCCCATGACAATTCCACATTCAAGTGGTCACGTCCATCACTGGTTGTCAAGCCAGTCTTGCAGGGAAGCGACATCCCAGCCTTGGTCGAAGTAGCCTTGGATTTCGGCCTGTGACCACTGTGGGAATTTTTGCATTGCTTCTGCCATTTGAGGCGACACATTCGCTGGCGGTGCAGCAGTTTCTTGCTGACCAGGTAATGTTGCGTAGGCCTTTTCTTCAGCCTCATCTTCGTACAGATATTCATCAACATCGTTGTTGCTGCGACGCACAACGACGAAACCAACGAGAACCAAGACGAGGATGAGACCGATGAGGATGACAATGATCAGCATCAGCGTGCCAGAATCATCATTATCACTCGCAATCTTAACATTGAAACTATCACCACTGCTGGAACCGTTGTAGAGCAATTCGCCGGTCACATCATCAAAGACGAGGTAATACATCCCTGTGGTTGGCGATACAAAGGATTCCAAGACAACTTCTACGTCGACTTCGCCATCGATTGAAATGAGACTCGATGTGATCGTCTTTTCTGTTACCGGAATCCCACCGTCAACAACCGACTGGATACGAAGCGTCGCCTCTCCCGCTTTGGAGCCCGAGTTGACGACTTCAATGGTCAACGTCATTGAATCACCAACC
>JAKUNY010000260.1 GCA_022451765.1 Candidatus Poseidoniaceae archaeon | reverse complement strand
CTCCGTTGACACAACAGGAAATGTGGGGTATTACACCTCAATCGCCATTGATTCCAACGATGCTGTCCACATTTCCTACCTAGACTTTACCAACATCGATCTCAAGTATGCCACTTGTTCAAGTGGCTGCACAACCGCAAGCAATTGGGACATTGTCTCCGTTGACACAACGGGTAATGTGGGATATTGGACTTCAATTGCCATCGAATCTAACGATGCAGTCCACATTTCCTACTACGATTCAGGATATGATGACTATAACGGCGCGCAACACAGGTGGAGCCAATACGACGACAATCACCATCGTTGTCGACGATGTTGCTCCTTCAATCTCCTACTCGAACGACGACATCGTAGCAACACTCAACGTTTCGATCAGTCCACATTCAGGTCCAACCAACACTGGAGGAGCGGTGACAAGTTGGGCAATTTCACCATATCCAGGACCTGCGTTCCACTTCAATATGTACAACGGTGTCATTAGCGGTACGCCAGGTATTCTTCTTTCAAGGACGCAATACACCGTCTATGCAAACAATTCCGGCGGTTCCTCCATCGCTTACGTGAACGTAACCATCAACCCAGATGCCCCGAACATTTCCTACTCACCGAACGAACTCAATTTGACAAGGGCAACAACGAGCAGCGATTTGCCGCTTTCACCGACCAACACCGGTGGGAACATGCAAACCGCTTCATTTTGCTCATCAACCAATTCACCCCCACTCTTCGTGGTGAGCGATCATGAGGGCACGCGCCATGTGTTGTGCAACAAAGACCTCTACAGCATTTATCTCAACGGTACGCAGACCGTTTCAACCAACCAAGTGAGTGGCATCCCATTTGCACTTGAAATCGATGAGGATGGACATCTCCACATCGGACATTGGACCTACACCTATCCGTATGCTTACATCCATCACGCCACGAACAAATACGGTTCATGGCAGTCAAGCGATGTCTACAACTTCTCTGGAGGCTTCGATGGAGATGATTTCAAAATGGCTGTAGGCAGTGACGACAGCCTTCATTTCACGTACACCACCACTGGTCAAGGAGGGAATTCAAATGACTTGCGTTATCTCACCAACCAAAGCGGTTCTTGGTCCAGTGCATCGGTGGCCAGTGCTTCGGGAGGGTACAGGACAGAAAATCCACAAATTGCTCTCAACAGCGAGGATGTACCGCACATCATCTACAACACATACAGTTGGGGCGTAAACGTTGTAAAATACGACAACAACACGTTCACGAACCTCTTCTCTCGTTCTTCTGGATATAAATTCGGAGACATCACGATCGATTCAAACGATCATGTTCATGTAACCTATTCAAAATACCAAGGGTTGTTTTATTCAACCAACGCTTCGGGTTCGTGGCAGAGCAGCACAATTGCCTCACTGGGAGGAACGGTTCTTGACACTCGGATTGCGTTGGACAGCAACGATCATCCGCATGTGATGAGCGCTTCTATTACAGGACAGTATAACAATTACAAACATGTAAGCCACTACAACCACAACGGTACGTCATGGAACGGGGGCATCATCACACCAGCAATGTCCTCCATTTCACAACTGAGGCCGGACATCTTCATCGATGACAACGACGTGATTTCAACGGTCTATCACGACCAAAGCAACGGCAATCTGTTTACAGGAACAGGTTCGACAATCTATGGATACAGTATTTCTCCAGCCCTGCCGAATGGGCTGCGCTTCTCGCAATCCACAGGTACCATTTCTGGAATAGCGTATGTCCAAATGAACAGAACTATGTACACCATTACGGCCAACAACAGCGGCGGTTCGAGTACGACCTACATCAACATCACCGTCGATGCCCGAGCACCTTCGT
>JAKUNY010000026.1 GCA_022451765.1 Candidatus Poseidoniaceae archaeon | reverse complement strand
ACGTCGATTCCGTGCTTGTTCCAATATTCCTTCGCAAGTAATTCGCCTTTGACTTTGGTCTCACCATACACCGTCGTTGGATGAAGGGCAGTGATTTGTGGTGCGTGTTTCGGAGCATCGGGACCAAACACTGCAATCGAAGCTGGTGAAAACACATCAAACGAACACTGTCTTGCTGCTTCAAGAACCGAAATGGTGCCTCCAACGTTGACACGGCGACAGAGTTCTGGATTCTTTTCACCCGTAGCTGACAGCAATGCAGCGAGGTGATACACGGTGCCAACACCTTCATCCTTGCACAATTGAACAATCGAATCGGTATCAAGAACATCGAGGCTGACATATGGGCCACCGACAAATCGTTCTTCCTTTAAATCGGTCCGAATGTCGGAGGCAATCACTGAAGAGGCTCCGTGGTTTTGTCTTAATGCCTCGACAAGTTCGGTGCCTATCTGGCCCATTGCTCCAGTAACCAGAATCTTATCTCCTTCCGGCCCCGACATAAACTGCCCTTCATCTGACGATACTTGA
This sequence comes from Candidatus Poseidoniaceae archaeon, assembly GCA_022451765.1. Lineage (GTDB taxonomy): Archaea > Thermoplasmatota > Poseidoniia > Poseidoniales > Poseidoniaceae > MGIIa-L2. The sequence goes on along the minus strand of JAKUNY010000026.1, from coordinate 13,264 downwards.
AATTACAGATGAGACATAGTCAATCCTCATGGCCAATATTGATATGGTATGCGCGACGGCTAGAAATCCCGTTGATGGGTTTGAAGTACGTAATTGTCAGCGGGGGAGTGCTCAGTGGATTGGGCAAAGGTGTTACTGCAAGTAGCATCGGTGTTCTCCTGAAGAGTGCAGGACTGCGTGTCACTTCCATCAAAATTGATCCGTATCTCAACAGTGACGCAGGTACGATGAGTCCCTTCGAACATGGCGAAGTATTCGTTCTCGATGACGGCGGCGAAGTTGATTTGGATCTTGGAAATTATGAACGATTTCTCGATCTTAACCTCGCACGGGACAACAACCTCACCACTGGGAAGATTTACTCAAAAGTACTCGAAGCTGAGAGGCGAGGAGACTACTTAGGAAAGACCGTTCAGGTCATCCCGCACATCACTGACGCAATACAAGATTGGATTATTGATGTAGCTGAGCAAGCTGCAGACGGTGGTGAAACGTCTCCCGATGTCTGCATCATCGAACTTGGTGGGACCGTTGGCGATATTGAAAGTGCACCCTATCTTGAGGCACTCCGACAATTTCAATTCCGTGTCGGCCGGGAAAACGTCACTTTCGTCCACGTTTCCCTTGTACCTGTTTTAGGCCCCGTTGGTGAACAAAAAACAAAGCCAACACAACATACTGTGAAAGAACTCATGGGGCTTGGGATAACTCCAGATGTTCTTGTCTGTCGCTCAACCAAACCTTTGAACAACGAAACTCGACAGAAACTTTCTGCATTCTGCCATGTTCATCCCGATGCTGTTTTCTCAACGCATGATGTCCCGAACATTTACCACGTCCCACTGATGCTTGAGGAGCAAGGGTTTTGCAACATTCTCAACATTGATTGCAACAAGACAGGGCTTCTCGCTGATTGGCGTGCAATGGCATACCGCCTCGATGAGTTGACTGAAGATGTCCGTATTGCGATGGTTGGGAAATACACAGACCTTTCTGATGCCTACCTTTCAGTGATCAAATCCTTGCAGCACGCTGCGATTGCAGTTGAACGGAAATTGACCATCGATTGGATTGAAGCCAGCGATTTAGAGAACGCGAAAAACTCCGAATCTTGGGATTTACTGCGAAACGCGAACGGGATTCTGGTTCCTGGTGGATTTGGAGATCGTGGTATTGAAGGGAAAATTCTCGCTGCTCAGTATGCTCGAGAAAACAACGTACCCTACCTCGGCATATGCCTTGGACTGCAAGTCGCAACAATTGAGTTCTGTCGAAATGTTCTCGGAATCAACGATGCAACATCCACCGAATTTGATTCAGATGCAGCGAACCCTGCCGTTATTTTCATGCCTGAAATTTCGAAAACCCATCTTGGTGGAACGATGCGTCTCGGATCTCGCCCAACAATCTTCCAAGTGGATGACTGTGTGACGAAGCGCCTCTACGGCGGTCATGATTCCGTCGATGAGCGACATCGCCATCGATACGAAATCAATCCAGACCTCGTTGCTCAAATAGAGTCTGCTGGACTGAAATTTGTTGGGAAAGACGAAAGCGGTCAACGTTGTGAAATCTTTGAACTCGATGGTCATCCATACTATGTAGGGGTTCAGTACCACCCTGAATTCAAGTCTCGACCGGGGCGTCCAAGCCCACCGTTCCTTGGTTTGCTCCTCGCTGCAAGCGGCCAAGCGTTGCCTTAAGATTCAAGCACTCGAATGACACGAGTTGTTCGATAACCTTGAAGCAATTTTACAAATCGGCGTTGTTGGAATTCTTCATCTAGTGACACATCCCCTGTATCGATTCGTACATTTGAGAGGCCCAGTAGTTTCGATGGTGTTGCAACACCAAGAATCGAATCAAGTCCAATCGCTCGCAAGACATCAGGTGATAGCTGAAGATTGCCTCTTCCAATGAGGAAACCTTGTCCGCCCATCGGTGAGAGCAAAAGCAATCGACGGCCTTCGTAATTGACCAGGTGCTCAAGAAGTGCTGCCTCGTTCAAATCAGCATGGATTTTTCCTTTGTGTTGAATATCGATTCCAAGCAGAGTTAACTCAACACCGAGATGCTCGCCCATGCGGCGAAGCGTTCCTCCACTCCCCCATATGATCATCAGTTCAGGGTCTTCTTCGATTAAATTTCCAACATGGTTGGCGAGCCCTTCAATGGTTTCAGCTTCACTTGCTCGCTCTACCTGTTCCTTTGCGCCCTGCATAAATCGAGGACTTGATGGAGTCCATGCTTCTCCATACATTCGGACCTTCCATTCACCTTTCTGATAGATTTCCTCATCAAGATCCATTACCTCAGTAATCGCGACCATCAGATCTCCTTGAAGGAAGGCAAGGAGTACCTCTGCGGCAGCATTTGGAGTTGTAGCAAAACAACCTGAATGCATTTTAACACCAGCTGGAACGCCAATCAACGGCGTATCATGACCGTCGAGTGCATTGACAATGTCACGAGTTGTTCCGTCACCGCCTGCATAGAGAATGGCGTCAACGTTTGCGGAAACCAAATCCAGGACAAGTGCTGCGGTATCGGTTGCTGTGGATTCTGACGGCGATGGTTGGCGTTGTTCATACTCAACGCCCGCAAGCCAATCGCCACCCATTCTTCCAGACCATGAAACAAAGGTTGGATTGACTCCGATGCGATTGAGACTGGATTGTTGCAAATCAATAAATTTCGTGATGCATTGTTGCATACGTGGGCCTGAACGATCAACGGCTCCCGCTTCACGTGCTTCCTTAGCTCGACCATCGCTTCCCTTGAAGCCCAAGCGACCGCCAAGGCCAGCATCGGGATTGACGACGACGCCGATTCGCATACCTCGACCTGTTTTCGGTTCGTTTTCAATCATTGCTCTTGACCTTATCGAATCAATTGACCGATGTTTTGATGTTGGTCCTTGTAATGGAGAATCATGGTCAAACGCTCAGAGCCTGACGAAATTGCTCTTGACAAGGTCATGCAAGAAAGCATGAAAGAAATGGGAAAGGGCGAGATGGAGAAAGAAGAAATCGAGGTCAAGCCTCCGATTGAGACATCTCAAAATGAACAGGTAAAGCCTCAATTCGGATTCAAGCTAACCGAAGTAAAAACACCTGAATCATTCGTCGTCCCACCGAAGAAAAAAGCAGAGAAACAAGTGGTGAAGGAACAAATCATTCTTGAGAAGCCGAGCCAAAGTTTGGATGACGACATCGTCGTTGAATGGTAATTTCAAGCGTCGCATTCATGAAGAAGACCGTCGAGGGGCACTCAAGAGGCGTCCCCATGTCGATGGTCAACGTTACACTTCCGGATGGAACAGTCAACGAGTATGCAGCGGGTGTAACCGCTGGTGAAGTTGTCGTTGACGCCCTCGGCAAGAAGCACGGATGCCTCGCAGCTCGCATCAATGATGTTGGGCACGATTTCTCAACCGTCTTAATCGATGATTGCAACATTGAAGGAATTCTTGCAGAGAGCGATGAGGGAATTCACATTCTCAGACACAGTGCAGCACACCTTCTGGCACAAGCTGTCATGGAGCTTTATCCGGATGCAAAACCAACCATTGGCCCCGCCATCGACCGAGGCTTCTACTACGATTTCGCCATGGAGCCCATCGGTGAAGGTGACCTAAAGCCCATCGAGAAGAAGATGCATGAGATTGCACGACGGAACCTCAAGGTTGAGCGCGTCGAACTTGATGACCAAGAACTGCGTGAGCACTTTTCAGCCAACCCTTACAAAATCGAAATCATTGAAGATAAGCTGGAAGCCGGCGACGGCTCTACAATCTACAAGCAGGGCGAGTGGTACGACCTCTGTCTTGGTCCACACGTTCCAAGCACTGCGAAATTGATGTTCAGTCGATTGACATCGGTCTCATCTGCGTACTGGCGTGGCGATCAATCCCGAGAACAATTGGTGCGAATTTATGGGATTGTTGAACCAACAAAGGAAGCCCTAAAAGCCACGTTGAACCGAATGGAACAAGCAAAGCTACGCGACCATCGAAAGCTTGGCAAAGACCTGCAACTGTTCCATGTTGACGAAGAAGTCGGACAAGGCCTGATTCTTTGGACACCACGTGGTGCCATCGTTCGTCAACAGCTGCAAGATTTTATTTCGCATCATTTGCGACGTCAGGGTTACCACCAGGTCTTCACTCCTCACATAGGGAAACTCGACTTGTACCGGACTTCAGGGCACTTCCCTTACTACCAAGAAAGTCAATATCCACCTCTTGTTGAACGGGATTTGATGAAAAAACTCGCTGACGAAGGTTGTTCATGTTCGGAATTATCCAACATGATGAGCACAGGTGACATCGATGGGTATATGCTCAAACCAATGAATTGCCCACACCACGTCAAAATCTATGCTTCCCAAGCACGTTCTTATCGTGACCTTCCCCTGCGTTTAGCAGAATTTGGTACGGTCTACCGGTGGGAACAATCCGGTGAAATCTCAGGACTTACCAGAGTCCGTGGATTCACGCAAGATGATGCCCATTTGTTCGTTACCGAAGACCAAATCGCAGACGAAGTCATGGGATGCATCGAGTTGGTTCAAACCATCTTTGACGTTCTAGGCATGCACGATTATCGTGTTCGTGTTGGACTCAGAGATCCAAACGGAGACAAATATGTCGGGGAATCCGAACGCTGGGATCGAGCGGAAGAGGCATGCCGTTCTGCTGCTGCAAAACTTGGGGTCAATTGGTCCGAAGAAGAGGGAGAGGCAGCGTTCTATGGGCCGAAAATTGATTTCGTTGTCAAAGACGTTATCGGACGTGAGTGGCAACTTGGAACCGTTCAAGTCGATTACAATCTCCCAGAACGATTTGATTTGTGGTACAAGGGAAGCGATGGAGAGAATCATCGGCCGGCGATGATTCATCGAGCACCATTTGGCTCAATGGAACGCTTCTGTGGTGTCCTTATCGAGCACTTTGCTGGTAAGTTCCCAACGTGGCTATCGCCAACGCAGGTCCACATCCTGACCATTTCAGAAAAGCACAAACAGTACGCATCTGAGGTCGCCCAACAAATGATGGATCAAGGTGTTCGAGTCCAAATCGATGATGGAGACGACACGATCGGGAAGAAGATTCGCACCCAACGAAAGATGCGCCCTGCTTATTTGATGATTTTAGGCGATGGTGAGATGAACAACAACTGTGTCTCTCTCCGCTCTCGTACCGGCGATCAAGTCGCTGATGTCCCTCTCGGCCAATTCATTGACGATATCAAGCAGGAGATTGAGAACAAAGTTACTGAACCTAGCTTGGTGCCTGTTCGCAAGGAAAACTAAGTCCGTACAGTCCATTGTTTCGTACTGCATAAAAAGAAGCACGGCTTGGGAAAAGTATGAGTGGCCCGGTGATTGTTGAAGGCTTTGCCTCAATCGCAGTCATACCACTCATTTTTGCAGGCCTCATAGCCCTGTTGTTCTGGCGAACCGTTGTTCCACGCCAGTTACGTGGACTGCAGGTTGCATTTGAAACAGGACCAATGCGATACGAAGTGCACACTGTCACAGAGTCGTTTAGTGAGGCGCGAGATCTCCTCCGCAGTCGAGGTATGCGATTTGGTGTCGCAACCTATCTTTTCGCCCTGACGGGAGCATTGTTGTTGTTCTTTGAGTACATCATCTATGCACAAGGGTGGAGCGATGGTTTTCATGCTCCAAATATCTCCCTAGCTTTGATTCTCATCATTCTCCCAGCCGTGATTTCATCGGGCTCATCACTCGGTGATCAAATCATAAAACCGATTGGTCATGGGAAACCGAAGATGCAAGAATCGAGTCGTGCAAGAAATACGGCTTACTTTGCACTTACGTTCGTTTGGTTGCTCGGTGTTGGGTTGTTTTATTCCATTCTGGGTGCGTGGGACGTTGCTTTTACCCACCGATTGAGCGCTTCTTTGCTGCTTGCCTTTTCTCCTTCAATTGTAGCGTACGGCAGAGTCATGGGTACGTCTTGGCAAGCACTACGCCAATCGTCTTCTCAAATTGCGCGAGGGAACCCCTCGCCGTTTCACAACCATGCACCAAATGCCCGACAGCAACTAATCGCTCGAATTGTACACCTCAATACTCTCGCAATGCCTGTCGTCGCCATCAACACGTTGTTATCGCTCATCGCAATCATCGTCTCACCTGAATTGTTCACCCATTCAGACCAAGTCATCGATCTGCCAGAATACCGTGAACAAGCAACCATCATGGAGGAGGGTGGCATGCTTGGATTCTTTTTGATTGAATTGTTCTCAAACATTCCAGACCCTGGCTTACGCGTCCCGCTGGTTACCTCAATTCTGCTCTTTTTGCTGCTCAACGTTGCATTGGTTGGCTTCCTCTTCGTTTACGAAGTGGCACGAATTTTGTTCCTCGATGTTCAGGATGTCTCCGGTCGAGGAGGCATTCGACTCGCTGATAGTCGATTGTTGCGAGCTGAACGAAGTCAACAAGCAAGGGTTCTGAATTTCTGTTTTACTGGTTTCGCGGGACAATCGATGCTCCTTTTGGCGCTCGCAATGATCACCTTTTGGGATTCCAGTTTCCTCCCACAAGGTGCTGAATGCGGCAATTGGCAAGGAACGCTCTGCACTTATGTGGAAAAAGACGCAATGGAAGAATTGACTTGGATGCTTGCTTCAGGAGGTCAAATTTGCTTCCTCCTGATCTGGTTAACGTCCTTGCAAGTTGGTTCCAAACTTGACGATATTTCCTTTGATGCAAGCATCAGTGAACAGCGCCAAATGCTCACAAAAATGGAAGACATGATCTATTTGAAGCAACGACCGTTCACGGAACTCATCGCACAAGATCGATGGACGAAAGCGGTCGAATTCTATGATGAAATTTTGAATCCAACCGAAATCTCAACCCAGGGGTTGGACCTACTTCGTCAAACAGGTGCGAAAATGCAACTCTTTGCTGGTTTAAATCGGTGGGAAGAGGCTGAAGAAAATGCAGTGTCATTGCTCGCCTTGCAGGCTGGAAGAGATGCACAAGTGGCCCGATTGATTCTCGCTGCTGCGAGTTTATGTCAGCGCGATTTACCAGAAGCCGCACCGAGACTCGCACTTCTCAACAAGAGTGATGTCGAAGCAGCACGATTGCAATGGTTCGCTGCTGTTCTTGACACAAGACGCAGGGTTCCGAGCGTATCTCAACCCATTTTGCGCATTGACCCTTTGATGCGTCGGAACATCGATTTACTGAAGCGAACGGCCGAAGGAAATCCCCGTGGGAACACAACCTATCGAAACCGGCCCGCTGACAGACTTATGCTTCTCGGTGATTGTGCCCGGATGCGTTTGGATGGACGAAGTGAAGAAGCCCTTTCGATGCTTGAATCCTTCATGAAGAAGCACGAGGAGAGTGTCGACTTGCCTACCACTGCATGGTCACAAGGACGTGTTGTTGCTGCTCTGTTGCACCTTGACGCAAACAGGCCGAACACTGCAGTTCGAATTGCACGTGATTTACGAGCGAATGAGCCGAGGCATCCACATGTTCGATCCTTGGTTCGGATTCTCAATGAACTTGGCCTTCTTGAAGGAATGGCAACCGAACCGACAAAGATGACGCTGCTGGTTGACTCTGAGGGAGATTGGATGCGAGATTGGCCAATTCTTCACACTGTTCATGTCTCACCTCGACTCGGCTCAACAGCCTCACGAAAACACGCTGCAAGAGCAAACGCTTGGATTGTGCACTCAAAAGAACAATCTATTTCAGACTTCTATAATCGTACCAATTTATGGAAGAAGATACCCTACAATGGAGAAAACCAGCCGCCACATGGCCTCTATCTTCATCTCTATGGCATTATTACAACCGTTGCTGGAATGCCCGTCGACCTCGGTTTACCGAGTGGCATAAACATTGAGAATCTCCAAGGAAGAGATTTGATCTGATTAAACTCGCCTACGCAATCGTTCCATTGAAGCATCCGCTTTTCCAAGTTGCTCAAGTGCTGCTTCCACTTGAGCACCCTTCAAGCGCTCCTCTGCAATTGAAATTGCTGCTTCGGTCTGTTTCATGTCTTCATCGGTAACTGGGATGCTTGACGCATTGCATTGGTTTCTCAATACCGACCACTCCTGACGTACAAACTCAAGAAGCGTTTGAGCCTCATCTTGCTCGTTGCCCAGCGCATCGAGGTCAATCGTTAGACGCTCAAGAAGCATTGCAGCATGACTCCATTCTCGTTCATCTGCTGCCTTTTGTACCAGTTTGAATCGCCCCATCCATTCTTTAGAATCGTCGAAATGATTGAAGCGTTCGGTGATTTTCTTTCGTTGACGAAGCGCCCGTCGCACACTGTCCATTGCCTCCCTCTCAATTTGGATTACACGAATGACGCCTTCTGCAAGCCCAATCGATTGACCGGTATCACCAGCTTCAAGAGCGGTTTCTGCTTGCTCAAGCCGTTGTTCAAGATCCGATGTGTCAAATCCATCGGCTGCTTTGAGAGCCTTGGCTGCATCGCTAAGGACCTCAACTGCGCGTTCTCTTGCATCACCATCTGCTTGGAATTGTATTGGTACAACACAAGCCAACTCAAAGGCCTTCTTTGGAGCCTCCCGTTCGAGTTGCTTCTTTGCATCTCGAACAATCTGTCGCAGGTTATCGATGGTTGCTCCAGATTGTCCAGTCAGCAGTTCCTCAGCGGTCCGAATTGCATCCTCGGCCTGTTCCCACCACGTGATGATTTCCTGAGCTCGCCGTTTTGCTTGACGAAACAAGCTTTCCGCTTCTCGCAACGAGCCCAGTGTAACCTCTCTTTCCCCTATCTCGTACGATTTGCGAGGGCGCTTTACCAGTGGGGCCAACTCTTCTGCATGTTGAATAACAAGAAGTGCTTCGTTGCGTACAACATCAACGTCTATTGCAAGGGAAAGTGAACGCTCAATGTCTTCCAATGCCTCCCGCAAAAGACGTATGCCAAATGATGGGTCAATGTGACCTTCTTCCTTCGCAGTCATGACAAGACTGCTTGCTTGATCGACAGCAGCGCCTTCTGAACGCAGGACAAGGAGTCTGTTTTCTATGATATCCAATTCTTTTCGAAACGCTTTGCGTTCCTCGCGCATGTCATCACCTGCAATCCAAAGATATGCAACATGAGTAAGAATTACGGCACTCAGTATGGGGAGTCCCCAATCAATTGGGTCTACAATCCAAGTTTCACCGGCTCGATCACCCACCAATATCCCGAGTATGGTCAATGCTCCAATCCCGGTCATCATTGCCCTGAAACGCATGACGTCGATGCCGCCTCTCAGTGTATTTGCTGATGTTTGGTACATCGAAAAGCCCAATCCGGCAAACAGCAATGATGCCACGATATCGGCTGTATTTGAGGAAAAAGAACGCAATGAAAACATCAGGAAGACTGGCCAAATTATACTCGACGCCGCACCTATTCGAGTTCGTGCACGTGGGTCGTCAAGGATCAAATCTTGGATGACAATTCCCCAGAGAAGGACGAGAACCGGCATACCAAGCCCAGTGAGCAGACTCGCATCGCCAACGAAGGCATCTTTCAGTACTGGCCATGCAAGCCAGATTGCTCCACTCAAGCAAAACAAAGCACAGACGGTGCTCAATCGCTCGATTCTCTGAACACGAAGGAGACGTTCGGCCTTGATGGCTTCATCAACGTCCCCCCAGAGCATGGTTGAACCAAGGAGGTTTTGATGATGAAACCACCGACTCTTTGCATACTGCTCTGCAACAATGTTCAAGGGTGTGCTTGGATGGTTGAAGAAGAAGGGGACATCCTATGAAAGGACTCATCACGATGGACGATTTGACCAACGAAGACATACACAGCATTCTTGCTGATGCAGAGCGACTACTTCCAATCGCTCGAGGTGAATCCTACCTTCCGCTTCTGCAGGGAAAAATTCTGGGCAATCTCTTCTTCGAACCGAGCACACGTACGCGAATGTCGTTCGAGACCGCAATGAAACGACTTGGAGGCGACGTTGTCAATCTTGGCGACGTAAAGACTTCATCCGTCGTGAAGGGTGAAACACTCTTCGATACCATCCAGATGGTCGATGGATACACCGATATTATCGCTATGCGTCATCCGCGTCAAGGTGCCGCACGCTACGCACAAGATGCTGCCAGAGTCCCCATTCTCAATGGTGGGGATGGAGCAGGCCACCACCCAACGCAAACCATGCTCGATTTGTTCACGATTCAGCAATCACACGGCACGCTTGAGGGATTGACGGTCATTCTTGCAGGCGATTTGCGCTACGGGCGTACAGTCCACAGCCTCTCACATGCATTGGTTCGATTCGGATGCCGGTTGATTTTCGCATCACCTGACCTCCTGCGCATGCCTACCGAGATCGTAGAAGACCTACGTGAACATGGTGCAGATGTCACTGAAACTGAGGACCTTCTCGGAAACATCAATCAAGCAGACGTTGTATACATGACACGAATTCAGAAAGAACGTTTTGCCGATGAAGATGAATACACCAAGGTTGCCGGTGCCTACAAATTGCATGCAAGAGATCTTGCCAACGTAAAGTCAGAAATGGTGATTTTGCATCCGCTCCCACGTGTCGATGAAATTCATCCGAGTGTGGATGATACCCGTCATGCCCGCTACTTTGAACAGGCTTTCAACGGCGTAGTTGCTCGAATGGCGTTGCTTTGTCGCCTGCTCAACATCGAAATTCCCGATGAAATCCCTGGAGGTGATGCTTGATGGCTGAAGAACACAACATGCGAAGAGTGACTGCGATTAAGAATGGAACAGTTATCGACCACATCCCATCCGGTCAAGCACTCAAGGTGCTCGAGTTACTCAACCTCTCAGGCGATACGTCCGTTCCTGTATCATTGGTCATGAACGTTCCCTCCAAGAAGATGGGTGCAAAGGACATTATCAAAGTCGAAGATCGTGAACTAACGCAATCTGAACTTGATCGCCTTGCACTGGTTGCTCCAGATTCAAGCATTGCAATCATTCGGGCCTATTCCGTTGCAGAGAAGTTGAATGTCAACCTTGGTGATGAGGTCATAAACGTTGTTCGCTGCACTTTCTCAAATTGCATTACCCAGAATCCAAGAGAACCATTGCCACATCGCTTGAAGGTCATCAGAACTGCACCGTTAGCACTGCGTTGCCATTATTGTCAGCGGCCACAAGATTTGGACGAGCTGGTCCTCAATTTACTCTAGATCGACATCAAGAAGATCGCGCATATCGCAAGCCTTGCACGTTTGTCCTGAAGTTGGCGAACCACATCGTAGACACTTCATTGGATGCGAGTGCTGCACTGAAACCGGCTGGCGAGCAACCTGCTTGATGTTGTCCGACATTCGAACCAAACTGTGCCGTGTGCCGGGAACATCCTGCTCGAGTTGAGCAACGATGTCTCGGTAACGCCATCGGAGGGCTCCTTGGGCGTAGGGACATTCTTCGTGGTGAAGAGGTAGTTCCTTGTGCAGAGCAAGAAGATGAATCTCTTGTTCTGGAATCCAGCGAAGAGGAACAATTCTCGGAGGTAGTCCATTAACTGGAGCATCGGTATGGGGCGCAAGTCGAAGGGTTCGATCGATGTCACCGTTCGTCATGTTCATCAAGACGGTTTGCGCCATATCGTCCAAGTTGTGGCCGAGTGCAACAACATCAGCATCGACGCTCTTTGCTAGAGCATTGATGCCTTGACGCCGGAACACGCCGCAATACGAGCAAGGCATCATGGATACCCCCTCCTTGTTTTCGAAAATCATGGGCAAACGCTTTACCACCTCATCCATTTGGTGAAAATTAAGATCTTCATAACTTGTTGAAATGAATTCAACACCAAGCTCCTCGCATAGATCGATTGCGCATTGGAGAGAGGGTGGACGATAACCATCGATTCCTTCATCGACACAACCAGCAACGATGCGAACGTCTCGCCGCATTCCAATCAATTCGACAAGAAGCGTCAACAAAACGGCTGAATCCTTTCCGCCAGAGATTGCAACGAATACCGTGGTCGGTTTGGATTTGTCAAGATGAAGTTGCTTTCGAAGCTCCTTGGCCACCTTCTTTCGAATTGACTTCTCGAGATGATGGCCACAAAGAATTCGTCCTGAATAAGCCTGCTCTATGACCGCATCTTTGCCACATACATCACAAGCCGGTGCTTGGAATGGACGCTGAGATGTCTCGGCCATGTTGATTGGTCACATCGCCTGCATTAAACGCCTCCGATTGATGGTCTTTATGAAAAATTATTTCAATTGAAAATTCAAAATTTCAATTGTATATTTTAACTTCTTTAGGCGCCCAATGGTCGAATCAATACGCGGAGAAGTTTGCTGTATTGGACATCCGCGCCTCGTGTTTTGGAAATTCGCAGTTGGAATTTCCATTTTAGTAGCCAAATCCCCCTACGGGGGAAGAGTTTCGGCAAAGTTCTTGAATGGTACGTTTCTGTGAACCAGTCTGGGCTACCATGTTGGAAAGGTTGTTTTCTCAACTTTGCGGACTCGAAGGTGCAAAGCACGTTCGCCTGATGAATCAATTTGGTAGCGTTGTAAAAACCACAAACAAATGGCCTGAATCCGCAGAGGAACAGCGTCGTGAATGGGCTGAATGTTGCGCACTTGCAGAACAATTCGCCCTCGGAACATTGTTCGAAGTATGGGGTGAAGGGCGACGATTGACGCTCTACGATCATTTTGAGGACAATCTGTTTGTTCATTTATCCGGCAAAGACGGCAAAAAAGGCGTTTGGCGATACGAGCTTGAACGATCTCGGCAACAATGGAATTCGAAACAACCTGAGGCGATATGATGTTTGATTTACCACACATTGAACGATTTGATGATGAAGTGGATGTCTCGCCTGGAGCCATTCAGTCCTTCGAGCACGGGTTTATCACGACCTGGGTTGGACGTCGTAAGACGCCTTTTGGCCACCGGTTGGTACGTGCAGGACGCATCGTCGGATGGATTTGTGAAGGCTCGAGTTCAACAAAACTCCTCGGTGGAGCTGATGCTCGGTCAGCGCTTGAAGAGGCGGAAAAAAATCAGCACCGGTTAATTGCATCCACATGTTCTATGCATGGACTTGCAGAATTAGCAGCCCTCCTCCCGGAAGCATTCGAGTTCCAAGCCGATACGCAAGGACTTGGCACCGGTGGAGCCCTTACAGATCGGCTGTTTGCCCGAAATATATCTGCAGTTCTGCAAGCACTTTCCGATTATGAACATGTTCGAGGGGCCTTG
>JAKUNY010000259.1 GCA_022451765.1 Candidatus Poseidoniaceae archaeon | reverse complement strand
CCCGAGTTCAAGACTAGAGGTACAAATCAGAGCCTGTAGGGTACCATTACGAATGTTCTCTTCCATTTCTTGCCGTGTTTCAGCAGCAAGGGATCCGTGGTGCACACCAATCGTAAGTTGGGGAGCCATGGTCTGAAGACGCTGAGCCACCGTTTCAGCGGCATTCCGACTGTTGACGAAGACAAGGCAGGGGGGGTCGTTCTCGACGATTTCCGCCATGAGGCGGAACGTTGCATGTGCTCTCGGGGACAACCGCATCTCTATGGCCCCAACCTCGTCCTCAGCAAGCGGTGGTGCCGTTTCAACTGTCAGAACAGTTGACCGCTCAGCAGGAGCAAGAATCGGTTGACAAGACCCGTTTGAAATCCACGATGCAACCTGGTCAGGGTTGCCAACGGTTGCAGAAAGCCCGACCTTTTGCAGGGTTCTTCCACACAATGCCTCAAGCCGTTGCAAACCGAGTCGTAATTGCCATCCCCGCTCACTCCCGGCCAAGTCGTGCACTTCATCAACAATGACGGCTTGAACCGAAGAAAGCATTGCTCGCAGCCGATGTCCAGTGAACATGAGTTGGAAGGTTTCCGGAGTTGTGACGAGAAGATGAGGTGGACGTCGAGCTTGTCGTGTCCGCTCATTTGTCGGTGTATCCCCATGGCGTAATGCAAATCGCAGGCCAAGTACTTCACTCAATTCAGCGAGCCTTCGATCAACGTCACGATTCAAGGCGCGCAAGGGTGTGATGTAGAGGATGGACAACGGTTTCCATTCTTCAACCTTGCAACGATGAAGCAGAGGCAGTACGGCGGCGAGGGTCTTGCCTGATCCAGTTGGAGCGATGAGAAGACGTTCGTTTCCATCGATGAGATCGGGGAGCGCCTGCTCCTGAACAGGTGTTGGTTGCCAACCACGTTCTGAAAGAAAGGATTGGAGTTGTGGATGCAGCAGCGAAAAGACATCTGACATACTCTCCCCACCCCTGTGGAGTGTTCTGCCTGCCCACCCTTCTTGAGGATTTGTCAATGCAAATGGGGTCAGTCGTCCTCATAGTCGTCTTCATCATCGTAGTCGTCTTCGTCTTCCCAGTCGACTTCCTCATCTTCGCTGAATGCTCCGTCACCTAAATCGACTGCGGTCCGACTCGCAACGGTTGCCACCACAACCAGAATCAGAATTGTCGACACAGCGAAAATCCACGCCAACGGATGCTCACGTGGAGAATCCAGCCACCCAAGGTATTGTCCGTATGCGATGTTGATGTCGTGTTCGGCCGTGTTGTCGTTATCGTTCACTTCGACTAGAACGTTGCCGTAGTCGACCTCAACTCGAATGCGATCGACGTTCTCTACTTTCCAATCAACCGTAACAGGAATGCTCTCTCCACCTTCAATGCCAACAATGGCCTTGAAGTCAAAAGGATCGTCTGCATTTCCTGCAAAGAAGGCTACTTTGAATTGCTGCGTTGTTGGTCCTCCGTTGTTGATGACGGTCGCAGTAATTTCGACATCCGTCCCAGGTGAAACATCGTCAACGGAAACGGTGATTGATTGAACTCGGAGAACAGGTCCAACCGCACCCAAACGCACCCACTGTCGTTCAAAGTCCGTATCATCGAAAGCCAACTCCGGAATCGGACTTGCTTCGGAATTTGACACAACAGGGAACTGGTTGCCTGCAGCATCCCATCCGGTCATGTAGAATCCAACGAAATCACCTGCCTGCGGAAGAATCGTCCCACCAGCTGTGATGTCGACTTCACCTGTCCAATAGACGGTCTGACCCTCCTGTTGCATCCCCAGCAACGAGGAGCCAGCGCCAATGGTGATGGTGCGCGTTTGGTCACGCATGCCCCAATGAATTAGTTGTTCAGCACCGGTCAAATCAGCGTCTTC
>JAKUNY010000258.1 GCA_022451765.1 Candidatus Poseidoniaceae archaeon | reverse complement strand
CCGTTCTAATTTCTTGCCCTACGACCTGCCCAGCCAAACACAAGCATGACAGTCTGGGTTCTCCATCAATCAGCACGGTGCAGCAACCACAGGTGCCCAAATCGCAACCACGCTTAACACCAAGCATGCCGACCTCATCACGCAGTACGTCGAGAAGAACGGCATTTGAAGGAGCGATTGCTTGTACGTTCTGTCCGTTAACGGACGCTGACCATATCGTCTTTGGAGCGGAAGGAATCATGGTCACATGCTCTTTTCCAACCACACTTCTCACCTATCCTAACCTTGGGAACTCCGTCTATGAATGTAAGGTTTCACTCCATTCCAAGGACTATGCCTTTTCTTCCCAGTATTGGTTTTCAGAAAGATCAGAGTCGACTGCATCAAGAATCTGTGCATCCAAATAGGTTCTCAAATCCTTGCCTGCCAATGCCCCTTCTTCTCGGTTTGAAATCAAAGACACAAGAAGTAAAGCGAGGAGGAAAAGTACAACGCCAGCGATTGAAACAAGAACAATTGTTCCGCTTGAGAAACCATCGCTGCTTGCTGAGACAATGGGATTCTTGCTGTCATCCATGACCATTATTTCTGCCGTGACAAGTGGTGATGAAGAGCTGGTATCGCTCGTGTGTTGTATGCCACGAAGTGAGATTGTGTGGTTCCCCATGACTGCAATGCCTGGTAGATGTTCGATTTGGCTGATGATGTCGATGATTGACAGTTCGCCAGTGGTATCGCCTGAATCAAAACTGTAAATGTTGGAGCAGTCGTCACGAAGATGGTTGCTTCTCCATTGAACACTCTCCATGTTTTCGCTGACTTCAAATTCGATGCTATCTCCTCGCTCAAGGTGGATGCGGTTGTCCAATGTGGACGGTGTTGAAACCACGACGCTAAGGTTTGTGTCAAACACATAATCTCGTTCTGCGGCCTCAAGAAGAGCATCGAGAGCTCGTACTTCGCCGTGCCCATAGACGTTGTTTTGACGGTTCTTGGGAATCAAATCTTCAGCGCATGGTTCGTTTGCTCCCATGTAATGGCACTGTCGATACGTTGCAGTTTCCTGCATTATATTGCGAATGTCGAACGGGGAAAGATCTGGATTGGCCTGAAGCATCAAGGCTGCTACACCGGCAGCACCAGGTGTTGCCATGCTCGTGCCGCTAAAGGCGACATATCCGTCTCCAGTGTTGTGTGCGACCGACATAACGCTCGAGCCAACATAGGCAATGTTTGGTTTGATTCGTCCTTCCTCAGTTGGACCTTGGCTACTGTAAACAGCAATACTTGAATCCTTGTCGAGGGCGCCCACTGTAATTGCGTCTTCGGCACTACCAGGGGTTCCAATTTGAGCAGAAACACCGTTGTTTCCAGCAGCGATGAACAAGGCAATTCCTGCCCGAACCATTTCGTTTGCGTAACGGTTTACGCTGTCTTCTTCGGAAGAAGTCCATTCGATTGCCCCTGGCCCACCGAGGCTCATTGACGCAGCACGGATGTTGTACTCATATCGCTTTTCCACTGTCCACTCCATTCCGGCCATGACGGTTGCAAACGAGCCACTTCCACCTGAATCGAGCACTTTGACTCCAACCAACGACGCTTGAGGAGCCATTCCTGGGTGTTCGTAATTTGGAGCGCCTGTTCCGGCAGTTGTTCCCGCGCAGTGAGAACCGTGTCCTTGGTCGTCGTAAGGGTAGACTTCGGTGCCATTTGTCAGACTTGGATTATTGACTGGGTCATAAAACCCAATGACCTTTGGGTCGTGTGTTTCTGGGTTATCGTCTTGGTCATCAAGACTGGAGTGGTTGCCGTCGATTCCCGTGTCGAAGATGGAAACTGTTGTTCCAGATCCATCGTAGCCTGTCTGAGCCCATGCTGTGTCCACCCCGT
>JAKUNY010000257.1 GCA_022451765.1 Candidatus Poseidoniaceae archaeon | reverse complement strand
CGGGAAGAAGGCATCACTTGCAAGGACACATCCATCCGCACGATCTCCGGCCCGACGAGCTGCGATGCGCACTGCTTCAACCCGACTTGTCTGACCCGGACCAATTCCGACTGTAGCGAGGCCTTGAGCCATAACAATTGCATTTGGCTTAACCTGCTCACAAACCCGCACTGCGAATTTCATGGAATCAATCTCTTCCCTCGTCACCTTCTTTTCAGTAACTGTTTTTGCCATCGACCAGTCAATAATCGGGGCTTCTTCCGTTTGAACAATCCATCCTCCCTCAATTTGCTTGAGGATGCGCTTCCGATCGAGCGGAGCTAGTCGGTTTTGAGGGGAATCGATTGTAAGCAAGCGACGATTTCCTTTTTTCATGATGAATTCTTTCGCATCCTCAGCGTAGCCCGGAGCAATTAGTACCTCAATGAACAAATCAGCCATCGCCTGCGCAGTGTCGAGGGTTACAATTTCATTGAAGCAGATGATTGAGCCAAACGCAGACTCGGGATCACTCGCAAGTGCATCTCTGTATGCATCGACCTGCGATGCTGCGAGAGCAACACCACATGGATTGTTGTGCTTGACAATAACACAAGCATGCGGAGTATCTGGCCACTCGTCGGTCGAAAGCGAACGACACAATCGCAGAGTAGCGTCCGCATCTGAGTAGTTGTTGTACGACATTGCTTTGCCACCCTCTACGTGAGCGGTAACGAGTGTCGAATGGCGCCCAATCGCATCATCATCGACAAACAGCGCAGCGCTTTGGTGAGCATTCTCTCCGTACCTCAAGGTATCCATCTTAATTGCAGATGCCAGGAGTGTGTTATGGAATCGGCTCGATTGTTCGCTTACAGCATCAAACGATTCCGGTACACCATTCCATCGTTGGTGCAGAGTGTTGGCAATGGCAACGTCGTAAGACGCAGTATGCTGATATGCAGCAAGAGCAAGCTCTTGCCTTCGACTCACCGGTACACCAGACGGCTCGCCTTTTGCTTGAGTAAGGTCCTCGATAATTGATTCGTAATCATTCGGATCACAGCAGATGATAACATTCGCATGATTTTTCGCTGAAGCCCGCACCATGGTTGGTCCACCAATGTCGATCATTTCCAATAATGCATCTTTGTCAAGTGGTGGATCAGCGGCAGCCGCAGATACGAATGGATAGAGATTACAGGCAACGAGAGAAATAGGTGTGTACTTGAGATCAGTCATTCCAAGCCGATCCTCTTCCTTTTGCATACGTGCAAGAAGTGGACCGTGTATTGCTGGATGCAGGGTCTTCACACGCCCATCAAAAATTTCGGGATGTTGTGTTACATCTGAGACACTCATCACTTGCAAGCCAGCATCTTTGAGCATCCGAGCAGTTCCGCCTGTTGAAACCAATTCAAAGCCAAGTGCTGCAAGCGAAGTCGCAAATTCTACAATACCAGTTTTGTCCCATACGCTAAGAAGAGCGCGAGGTTTTTCCGAGTCCATGGTTGCACCCGTTATCGTACTCTAGTATGTCTTTGTTATCAAGCATGTGATGAGCCCACTTGCTCAATCACCGCGCGACGAAATGACTTGGTCAACACGAAGAAGACCACATGCAGTCTCAACTGCAGC
>JAKUNY010000256.1 GCA_022451765.1 Candidatus Poseidoniaceae archaeon | reverse complement strand
GCATACGAAACAATCGACATGCTGACCACCGATTACAACAACCGATGGTGTGCAAGTGCTTCACTCCACGAGGGAGGGGCAGCGTATCAGGGCGCTGCAGAAAAAGCAGAAGAAATGATGTGGGACATGGGATTTGACCATGTCGAGATTACGCAGTACCCTGATGACCCTGATCAGTTGAACATTGTTGGCTACAACTGGGGGCGCGTCAGTCCCGACGAGTACATCATCATCGGTGGACACTTCGACATCGCCTACATGTTCACGCCACCAGGAGGAGGAACGAACGAAGGATCGAATGATGATACCTCAGGATCGACCGTTTCTCTGGAAGTCGGTCAAGCGCTCGCCCAAATGGAATTCGACCACACTGTCGTAGCAGCATTGTGGGCGTGCGAGGAGGAAGGGCTACTGGGATCGTTGGCCTATGTCGCCAACCTCCCGGAAAATGTGTCTGTTCGGACGTATATGAACTTCGATATGGTTTCTCTCAACTATCCAATAACCCCGATTACTGAACCACTTATCGACCCACTTACAGGGGACATATTTGAACCAACCAAATACGATTGGAGCATCAGTATCGCAGGTGCAAGCGATGAAAATATGGATCGAATGTACGACTGGGTCACGCAAACAATCGACGAAAACTTGGCATATCAGCCGACCGAGGGAAACCCAATCATGTGGCAAAAAGCAGAGTCATGCTCATCCGACCATTGTTCATTCTTCTCGGAGGGCTATCCAACATTCAATTTCTTTAGTCCAGGTGGTGACATCTCCTTCTGGCAAGAATGGCACTCTCCATCGGACACATTTGAATTTATGACGGCCAAAGCAGGTGGCCCCGAAGGTATGGCATCTGGTTTTAACAGTTTAACGTGGACTGCTCTTGATTTGTTCGTCCGAGTTGACAACGCTGAGAACTTCCACGGAAATTGGATGGAATAAGATACATTCATTCATGAAGGATAACTCGGCCCTCTGGGCATGGACACTCGTTTTGCGAGATTTTCAAAGGGCATGGTTGCTCATCGAAATCGAGTCCACATAGCCGTCTTCGTTCTGACATTGTTCATGATTCCAGGTGTTTTGACCGCGCTACAGCCGATTGACATGGAATCCTATGAAATGGAATCTCCGGAATTGACTGCTCAAAGCCTCATCGATACCGAATTTCCAACGAGTGAAATCATTCTAGGATTTGTTGTCTCAGTTCGAGATCCCGCCCACGTAGAAGACATGAGCACTTGGAAACCTGCATCAACAATCGATGGAGGGACTCCGGACTATTCCAGCATACCTCCTGTAGAGCAAATTATCGAAGCCGGAGAGCCTTGGGTAGGAATCTCCGAACCTGACGGAGGTATTCTCAACTTAACAATCCTCAAAGAAATCGACCAGAAGGCAAAGCTGGTTGAAGGCCACCCGCTCGGACAATCGCTCAAGCCCCTTGTTAACGAGGTAACCGGCCACCAAACGACCGGTGTCATGTCCTTGGCAGATATCTTTCGAGGTTTCATGAACAACACCTCAATTTTGACCCAACGTGGGCTCTCCTCACTGGGCGTTCCTACTCCAGCACCAACAAACTGGACTGATTGCTTTCCGATTGAATGTCTAAGTTTTGATGACGAAAACATTACGCAAGCCCACATTGATATGGCCGCAGCAAGAATGGCTGAGGGGAGCAACAACGATTTTCTTCGTTGGATTTCACTTGACCGTGGCTTTGTCTCGGATATAACCTCAATACAACAAGGGCCGATTGGAGGTTCGCTTGATTCCGAAGGAAATTGGCAAAATGAAATGAATGGGTACGGCCGTTGGAGCGGTTCAGCATCATGGTTGTTGGTTCAGCTTGACCGCGCATCCTTAGATGAGAGTGGTTGGGAAATCACCTGGAAAGATGCCAAACAGGAGAAATCAATACGCAACACGG
>JAKUNY010000255.1 GCA_022451765.1 Candidatus Poseidoniaceae archaeon | reverse complement strand
CAAAGTGTGCGTATCGTATGTTTTCGGGGGTTCCGCTTGATATAGGGGCGGGATTCGTGCAGGGGGCAATGTCGAACACCCGGTCTGCCCTGCCCTTGACTGCCTTGATGCTCTTTTCGCTACTCATCGGCGCCGTTGCCGCCGAAATTGCGGATGGAGACGGAACTAACGGAATTGACCGAAACCCAACCGCCCCTGAACAGGATGCTTCTGTTGTTGATCGGTCCTATGTTCCTACCAGCGGACTTTCGAAGTCTGCCTACACCTTCGATCCAACGGTCAAGCGTGATGGAGACGCTGGAGCGGTCCCAGAAGAACAACTCTTCAAAAAAACAACCCATGCCTGGGATATTACAACGACCGCAGGTGCTGGAGACACTGCGACTTTCAAAGACGCAAACGTCGAGGCCAACTCTTTCCAAAAAATCGAGATTGGCAACTCGGAAAACACTGTGATTTCGATGAAGGACACCTCTGACGGATCGGATGCTGAGAGAGTCGATATGGTTCTGCAAAACTGGTATGGATCCATTGACCGCACTACACCCCACGGTATTGGTTCAGCAATCACAGGAGCAAAGACCCAGGAAGGTGGATGCGTTTCACCTGCTTACAGCGATGACGTCATCACCTGTGCAATCTCAGGCGATGGCGGAATTGACCTGGGGCTCGCCACTGAATTCAGCGCCCGTGGCTCTGCAATTGGTGGAGACGCACGATTTGGCTACGCAATTCACGCTCCAGTCGAGGCTGAAGCTCTTTATTTCGGAATTGACTACACCGTTGCATGGAATACTACCGTTTCCGTGAACGGAGTCGCAGTCGCAGAAGGCAACACAATGAACGTGGAACCAACCGATGAGATCGCAATGACTTGCGCTGATGCAAACTGCACTGAATCTGTTATTCGCTTGGGAATCCCTACTGCTTACAACGCTACAGGAGACACCATTCCTTTGGCTGACAACGATACCATCTTCAACACGAGCGCACGCATCTCTGTTTACGACGAACACACCGTCAAGATTACTTTCGGTCTCGAAGAAGAAGAGCGTGCAAAGGCCGACGGAGCCATCATGTATGATCCATCTGTCCTTATCGACACCGATGAGCCAGGAGTTCGAGTCGGAGTGGCGCACAACGGAGGTATGTCCTGGTGCGATACGCAATGGTTCCTAACCTCATGTGCAAAAGACGCCGCTTTTGATGGAAAAGCCGCAGATGGAGTCGACGCACTTGTCCTTGACATCAGCATGCCTCTTGAGGGTGTTTATTCAATGGCCGAGTGGGGTGGATTCGACAGCGTCTCCTTGAATCTCATGCACGGCACAGGAGACTCATGTTTCAACGGTGAGATTCAAACTCACATCATTTCACCTTCAGACTTTGGGATGCACTTCACCAAGAACTCAGCAACCCAATACGCATCCTCTGGCGATCATTACGCAATCAACGTAGGTATGCACAGCTTGCATTACGAGCAAAACTTCGGTTCTGCGGCAACTGATTATTGCACAGGACCAACAAACGGCATTCTTTCAACTGAAATCGACATTGATTCACTTTCGAAGATTACTTCTCAAGACTTGATGACCTCCTGGCAAGAAGGCTTCTATGACATCGAGAACCGAATGTTTGAGATGATCGTGATTGTTGAATTCAAAGAATCAGCAAATACTCCTACGGGTGGAAACGAGATTGCATTCAACGTCAACTCTAACTAAAACATCGTCTTGAAGACCTCCAAAGCAAACGATCCTCTTCAGACTACCTCAACTACTACTCGAACAACCAACTCAACGAACCAAACCAACCCTGCTTTCGCAACTCCATACGTGATGTATTACGATGGAACTACACCAAGCGACGATGTTGTAAACGGTCGTGAATTGTGCAACCCTTATGACATCGGCACTACAGCCAATGATGACGTGGATTGCGTCGAAGAAGGACACGTTCACACCGATGCAGG
>JAKUNY010000254.1 GCA_022451765.1 Candidatus Poseidoniaceae archaeon | reverse complement strand
TAAAGGTACGCCTTTAATTTCCCAATCGTAGTATTTCTGTCCGGGATGAAGATCTCGGTCATCAACATGAACTCTCAAACCTGCCTTTCGGAGTGTATCGGCAACTTGATGCGAAATTGCAACTGTATCAACATCCGCATTTTTTCGAATCATAGGACAAACAACAACTTGCCATGGGGCAATAGCTGGTGGCATAATGAGGCCTGAATCATCGCCATGCCTTCCTACTACAGCCCCGAGTAGGCGCTCTGACATTCCATACGTGGTCTGGTGAACGTGTTGTTGTTTTGCTTCGAGATTTTCATAGGTAATGTCGAAGGCCTTTGCCCATTGGTCAAGATAGTGATGGCAACTTGCAACTTGCAAGGTTCGTCCATTGGGCATAACAGCATCGATACCGATTGTGTAGTGAGCTCCTGGAAAAGTGTCCCAGACAGGCCGCTTTGCTTTGATAATAGGTAAACAGAGTTTATCCATCAGTCGGTCAACGATTTCCAAGTCTTGTTCAATTTGGCGGGTTGCGTCCTCTTCATTCGCATGAGCCGTGTGTGCTTCAAAGAAATGAATCTCCCTGACACGGATGAAGGATCGGGTTTGTTTAGTCTCATATCGGAATGTATTGACCATCTGGTAGACCTTCAACGGCAAGTCCTTGTGACTTCGAATCCAAAGTGGGAACATAGTATACATCGCCGTCTCACTTGTAGGACGCAAAAACATCGGAATGTCAAGGTCGTTCTCACCTGCATGCTTTACCCAGTAAACCTCTTTTTTGAATCCAGCTTCTTCGTCTTCATCTCTTAGTTCGTCAGGGTCAACGCCTTCTTCTCGAGCACGCTTTAATCGAGCAACGAGGGCATTTTCTTTTTCGAGCAAATCTTCCGGAATCAACAGTGGAAAATTGACTTCCTCGTGTCCTGTTCGATCCATTTCCGAGTGTGTGAGTGCATCGATTTGTCGCATGGCTTTCCAGCCATATGGCCTCCAAACATCCATACCTTTGATTGGATAGCGTTTGTCCACAAGTTCAGCAGCCTCTACAATAAACGGGTACCAAGCGTTGAAATCATCAACCTTGCTTGGAATCCCACGCTTGGCCTTTGCTGGTTTGCCCATGCCTGTGCCTTTCAGCACATGCTCATCAAGATGACGGAGAAAAATCGTCAGTTCAGACACTTCAAGCCTTTTTTCGGAGAAGCATCATCGTTGTTAGTAATCCTAAAATTGCGACAACATCGGGAATACCGACGACGCCCTCGGTTATGGGAAGGCTCCAACCGTTGATTGAATCAAGTCGGTAGATTTCCAAAAGATTCATTTTGGTGTGACCTTCGTTTTCGCAAGCATTTGTACACATTGAACCAACAAGGGTGTGAAGATAGCCCAACATGTTCGCAACGACAAGCAGCAGTCCAAGAATGGAGGCATAACTTACCAATCCAAAATACTTGGACCCTTTGTCCTCAGCAATAGAAGGAATTGGGGCAAGTGCTGGAAGCTCCGCCGCCGGTGCTGGCGGGTGTGCAAGTGCGACATCTCCGATAACTTCAATCATCATATCCGTTGCTGGCAATGGAGCAGATGGCGTGTTAACTGGATCTTGGAAATCACGTAACTTCTTTGGTTGTACAGGTTGAATTTTGATGCCGTACAATCGATCGGCCAGAGAAGCAAGAGCGGCGTCTTCAGCATCCTCGGCAGCGTGCAATTCAACATCCAGAAGTTTTTGCAAACGTTCCTGAATATCACTCATAGGATTGCCTCAATAGTGTGTGCTAATGCCCCATCATTGATGAAGCCTCCTTTTCGTAGTGTTGAGTGTTCAAGCCTTGCCCGCTGCTTCGACTTCTGCCCAATCTCTCATGAAAATCTCAAGTCCTTTGTCGGTTAATGGATGCTTCATTAATTGGCGGAATATCTTAGCGGGCATTGTTGCTGTATGTGCACCTAACTGCATGCATTGAAAGACAAGGGTGGGGTGTCGGATGGATGC
>JAKUNY010000253.1 GCA_022451765.1 Candidatus Poseidoniaceae archaeon | reverse complement strand
CATTCGAAGCGATGTTGAACGAGTAGTGGGACTCCTCTGAAACAAAGGCGACCATTTTGGTTCCATCAAAACCCGTTTGACTTGACATAGGGATTTTCGACTGGCGGGCGCACAGTAGACCAAGCATGTTCCCATTCGATCCGCCCGTTGTAAGCGTTCCTTGGCTGGTGCCAAAATCTGCAAGCTCAGCCATACGCTTGAGGATTGAGGATTCGATTAGGGTTGCGATTGGCGCAATTTCGTACGTGTACATGGCTGTATTTGTGGCTGCTGTTACAAGCTCACCTGCGACGGAGGTGATGGAGAGTCCTCCCCACAACGGATTCATGAAGCCAGGAGCCGTAGTGCGAACTGAGTGACTGAGTACAGACTCGATGTCGTCAAGTGCGGATTCAAGCCCACGCCCTTCCATTGGCAATTTTAAATCGGAAGTTCGGAGAAGGGAATCGTGGGTTTGCTCAGATATAAACCGGACATCACTTTGGCTTGAATCCAGGAAGATTTTCACCCGAGAGAGGACCTCATCGAGGAACGTTTCCGTGTCCATGTATGGGCTTCAATCGTAACCGGTCTTTGAACGTGGTCATCTGTGCGCCGACATTTTGTCTATGCATTTTGCATCATTCATTACATACATTGAATAACTGAGGTGTTCAGCAACAGCCATGTTAGGAAACACTGGAGCCGCTTGGTTGAATCGACTGCATATGCAACTCGCCCGAGAACTGCGGGGTCAAGGATGGTCGCAAATGAACATTGCATCAATGCTCGGTACAACGCAGAGTACGATATCGAGACAGTATCAAAAGCCCATTGCTGAATTACCAGGCTCAGCTGATGAATTAACAGTTGACGGCTGGGCAAAAGAGATTGCTGGTGGATTACTCTCCGTTGGCCAAAACGATGAGTTGCTTCGACAGAGATTTATTGTTGAATTTCAGTTCACAGGCAATCAGGTTCTACGTTTTGACAAAACACTCACAGGCATGGATCTGGAAATAGACCAAACCCAGCACGCTCTCATCCGTCGGCTTGAATGGGCCATCGGTCGGCTCGACTCTCGCTTGATTATGCCCGTTCTGCCCAAGGTTGGAATGAACATTGCTGCATGTCTGAATTCGGCAACGTCGATTGAAGACGTCGCTGCTGTTCCAGGAAAGATTACAGCCGTTGAAAACGAACTCAGAACACACGGAAAACCACAATTTGGCTCATCAAAACACTTGGCGCAGATGCTCTTAGAGGCAAGGAAAAACGATTCATCAAAATCTGCGATCATTAACGTGCGGCCTCCCGGCGACCATGAGGGGACGGACATTGACGCCGTGCAAGAAGCGTGCAATCTCTTGTCATGGGAGTTAGCAGATGCAGACCGCACTGGATTAGAAGATTCAAATTCGCAAATCGATGTTATCCTCGACATAGGGGACTTCGGCTGGGAACCGTCGCTCTATGTTTTGGGAGCGAGCCCATTGGACGTTGTCGACAGATGTCATACTCTCATCAAGACTCTGGAGGGATTGGAATGATTCGAATCAGCCTTATCCTTTCAGTACTGTTGCTGGCTCCTTTGTCAGGCTGCCTCGGAACAATTGATACCTTGGAAGAATGCGTTGTTTCCAACGGAACTGACGACAACCAACTTACGATTCTAACATACGACTCGTTTGCAATTCCCGATGAAGTACTCAACGAATTTACAAACCAAAGCGGTTACGAAGTTGAAATTAAGCGCGAGGGCGATGCGGGGAGTGTACTCGAGAAGATGTTGTTGACCAGCGATGCTTCGCAGGCTGATCTCGCGATTGGTCATGACAACACGTACCTGCAAACCGCTCAGGACAATTGCCTTGTCGCTCCGCACAACGCTGCGGTTCCAGATCTGAATCCGCTCACGCTCGTACCCTATGCAGAAGAAAGTGCCGTACCGTTTGATCATGGCTACATTTGCCTGAATGTCGACACAGAAGCATTGGATGAAAACAACGTCTCCATACCAACAACGCTGGAGGAGTTAACCGG
>JAKUNY010000252.1 GCA_022451765.1 Candidatus Poseidoniaceae archaeon | reverse complement strand
CACAGCATCCGAGAAGTCGTACATCTTGCACACGCCGACAACAACGATGACAGCGGATTATCGGTGCTGTTCCATCGGAAATCGAACTGGGCGCCACCACGTTTCGTTTTGGCTCAGAACATCAGAGAAAGATGTCCTCGATTGACCCAGCCACTGAGCAAAGCCGCTTATGTGAAAGTCGACGATCAGTAATCCTGCTGATAGAAGATAGCCGGGTTATCGGAGTGTTTTGTTGGCGCTTGATCTTTGCTTTTTGCGGTCGCGCCTTGTGCTAATGGGTTGCACAATCCGCCATGGCCCTCCCAGCCATCGATCATTGTTTGGTTACAACAATCAAAAACGTTGTTTTGAAGTTGGAGAAGACCGCCAAACGCTCTTCAAAGTGGACAGACCCGTCACCGGATCATGTCCTCAGAAATGACAGCAAACACCGTCTTAATTAAAAGAGGAGAGCTGCTGTCTTTATCGGAACTCGCTTGAGTGCTTCGAACGTCCTCCGAAGACTCGCTGCTCTTACCACAAGTCTCAGCGCAAGCCATCTTTGATGAAGTTGAGTTGCCCTTTTTAGGAGGCACCCAAGTATCTCGAAGTGCTTGAGGTTCCCACTTTTTGTGGTAGCGGCAGAGAAAGATGAAATGGCTGCATTGAATAGCAGCATCTTGCATCGCATCTCTCAGCGCCTTTCTTGTTCCTTTTGTAATACCAAAAGTGCCACACATGCGCCCCCACGCCATCTCGTGTAAGGCGCCCCGTGCTCCTATTTCGACGCATAACAGTTGAGCGTTCCATTTAACCCCATTGTGCTTGCCTTCCTCCAAGTCAAGCACCAATTGGTTGTACTTCCTCATTTTCCGTTTGTGCCATTTGTCGAAATTTTCCTCCCATGGACTCGTCAATTCAAGCATAATCACAGTTTTTGTCTCCATTGACCATACTACTCCGTCTGGGCATGATCCTTCACCTGAAACAACTGCAATTTCCGATGGGAATGCTTTCGCACGTTTTGGCGAGGTAAGCGAATCCAGTTCCAAATCAAATTGAATCTTCCAATCATTCGCTTGCCGCAGAATGTTTTTCGAAGACTGATCTTTATGGTGTACTTTCAAAGGTTGCGAGGACGTTTTGCCATCATTTGCATCACCTTTGATACTTTTTTCAGCCTCCAACAAGCCTGCTGATTGGAATTGAATGCAGCCAGGGGCTTTTCCTGGTTTGCCTGCTGTTGATTCAACCTGATATTCAATTGCTTTCTTCCACGCCAGCAATATGGAATCGTGCCTCCATGTGATTCGACTCTGAGGTTCTTCATTGATCGCATGCGGACAACCACACAAAATGTGTTTCAGAGTACCAACAAAGCTTGAACACAAAGGGCATTTTCCATCACCTCCACTTGATTTGTTCCAATGTTTCAGCCTACTTGGAGTTGGTAAGGACTCTTGAGTCGCATTGAGCACAAACCTCAGGTACGAATCTTGTTTCCGTAGTAATTGATCCCAACGCAGATCTACCATCGTAGCGCTTTTCCATTTAAGCCAACCACAAAAGTAGTTCCCTTTCTTTTCGTCAGGGTGCGTATCGGGGTCAGAATCTTCCAGAGGTTTTGACATCACTTTCACAAGTCTTTCTTCCTCATAAATTTCTTTGAATACCCGCAGCATCGCCTCACGCTCAGCTTTGGGACCATCACAAGGCCGGCCTCTCAATTGATAACCAAAGCCAATGCCTGCCCCATCAGTAGCTCGCCCCATAACATGGCGTATCTTTGCATCACCTTGCAAATTTTCTAATTCACGAGTTTCTTTCCACTCGTTTGTTTTCCGCTGACGTTGAAAATCCGCAAACTCTTCATGAATCGCCTTCACTTTCGGGTCTTCAGATGTGGCAAGCTGATGTCTTCGGATTAGTCTTTGGCGCTTGTGTTCTTCACACGATTCTTTCATGCCCAAACCTGCATTTTCACGTGATCGGTATAGCACAGACGGATCCGCTGCTCTAGCCAGCCCACTCCATTTTTTGAGATACTTAGTTT
>JAKUNY010000251.1 GCA_022451765.1 Candidatus Poseidoniaceae archaeon | reverse complement strand
AAGGGCGTAGCTTGGGACGCTGGGCCTGTACTGTACAGTCCAGATTGCCTACGACGAAGCCAAGTTCTCGGACCATTTCGTGGACATGACGCAACAATTGGCGGCTATCTGCCCCTCGGTAGCGCTCATCAGAATCCGGAAAATGCTGACCAATATCTCCCAAGGCCAGAGCGCCAAGGAGCGCATCCATTACGGCATGGAGCAAAACATCGGCGTCAGAGTGACCCTGTAGTCCCTTCTCATGCGGAATTTCGAGCCCTCCAAGGATGAGTGGGCGTCCTTCCACCAGAGCATGAACGTCAAAGCCGGTACCAATTCGCCACATTTCCTGACTCAATATTTTGGGGGTTCCTGGGCACTAAGCCACCCAAGCGCCAAAGCCACAATCATTGCCAGAGAGCTGAGCAAATCTCCTGTTGCCAAATACCAGATCACCAGAAAAGCGGCAGGAGCTCCATATCGATGGGGTGGGCTCCGGCGAAAGACTCGGACCACTTGGCCAAAGGTTCGATGGGCATCACTGAAAAGGTTTTCCATGCGTCTCCTGTTACCAGTGCTTGAGGACACACTGGAGGTCCTGTTGCACCAATTGATGGAAGAGGGCGTTGTGCCCCAGAGCGGGGCTGACCCGATGTCGTGCTTCGTGGACAAGCGTTTCAAGTAAAATGGCCTGTTTGGGAATCGTACCCAGCCAGAAGTTGGAACGATGCACCCGAATTTGTTCTTCCCCCCAGTACACTCCTGCTTCTCCATACTGGACCAGGTTCCCATGCACCGCTGGTTCGAGGGTGTAATGAATTTCAACAGTTCTCAATTTCTCCCTCATAGCCTCCGGCAGACAATTCACTTCCTGTAGTCTGTCGACGTATTCATTAACCACAGCTTGTCGGGCCGGAACATCTTCACGCCAAACCCCAGCAACCTGCCAGACATCACTGAGAGCCCATACCAACAGCAGAAGAAGGATACCCACCATCCACCAAGAGGAAATTCGGCGTGGCGGCGTGGGCCAATGCCTTGGATAGGCATAGCGCCGTTTCCAGGCGAGCCACTGGCCCCATTCTTCTTGAAGGCGCTCTCGTACATCTGGCCGGGCATCAAGGCAGGCTACCAAGTCTTCAGTCTGGTCGTCATTCAACTCATCACATTGGACCAGCCCTTCTTCTCGACAGGTGTGGCAGCGCAGATGGAGAAAGCGTTCCCGTTCTTGACCTCTCAGCAAGAGAAGCCGCAAATCTGTTCCACCACAAGCGACACAACAAATTGCACCTGGCGTTGTCGCCAAATTCCCATGCAGTTCCGAACCAGAGGAAGAGATTCTATCGACAACTTGTAATCGCATTGCACTTGTCACGGGCTGGACCATATGATTTTTGTTTTGACTCAAAATCTGAATCTTCCCTCTCAAAGGCGCATCACTATGCAAGCTGTGGCACGCAATCCTTGGTTGAACAAACAAAACCTAACAAATGGCATCGCGCTGGCGTTGGTCATTCTTGGGCTAGCCTTACCCCATGATGATGGCAACCCCTGGTTGAGCATGGGCTTGTTCGCTTTTTCAGGTGCGGTGACCAATTGGCTAGCAGTCTACATGCTCTTCGAAAAAGTACCTGGGCTCTACGGTTCCGGAGTTATCCCAGAGCGATTTGAAGACTTCACGGCTGGAATCCACCGACTCATGATGAATCAGTTTTTCACACCTGAGCGCATCGAGCAATTCTTGCATGAATCCAATGTGGAAGGTTCGTTGTTGGCATCAGGGGCAGATTCCCTGATGGAACAACTGGATACGGATCGGGCCTTTCAGACGATGGTGAGTGTGATTGAGGAATCGTCCTTTGCTCCGATGCTGGCAATGGTGGGGGGTCCAGCTGCGCTGGCTCCACTGAAAGAACCCTTCATCGAAAAATTTCGTGAGTTGATTCACGAAATCCTGGCTGATCCTCGTGTTCAGCAGACAGTTGAGGAACATTTTCACAAAGCAAATGCTGCAGAGACAATGGCGGAACGAATTGAAGGGATTGTCCGGCAACGTCTT
>JAKUNY010000250.1 GCA_022451765.1 Candidatus Poseidoniaceae archaeon | reverse complement strand
ATCCATAGTTCACTCATGGGAGAAAAGCTCATCCCCAAAAACAGTGCAAGAAGCACGAGAGCAATCGAACGTTGAGAGACAGCGTTCGCACTCATGATTACAACGCAAGCAATGAAGGATTATCAAGCGTTTGGATAGCGGTCACTACGTGGTTTGGCGAGAATCGTATCGGATTGGAGAGGTTTCACCGCGACTTCCATCCTGTTCATCGTCGTTCACCTCAAACCAGTCAACCATCCAGTCACCGTCCGTATCCCAGTTTGTTGGGTCCGTTCCTTCTGCAATGTGATCGTTGTTGTAATCCAGGAGATACCAACCCAATTCGTGCTCTCCCACTGCTCGTACGGGAGCAGTATTTGGCGCACCGGTGTAGTAAATGTCCCAGGGGTCCGTGAGATTTCCTCCGCATAGTACAACGTGATTGGATGCATCTTGGACCAGGAAATCGTTGTCGTTATCGTTAACGATGTAGGCGTACCGAATGTCTGAGTTCTGTGACTTGTCCATCTTGAGGTAGTTTTTCACGCTCTCATCCCATTGGCCCAAACCAAGCAAAAGCGCTCGTAATTGCCACCCTTCTTGGATAACCTCGCCCTGGTACGTCAATCCAGAAAGACGCACTGCGTTTGGACTGGACAGTTGTTCATTTGTAATGGCAAAGTATTCTTGGAAATTCGTGTATGGTTCGTATACGCAACCAACACCAGAGCAATCCCAATTCCCATCTTGGTCAGCATCATCGTTAGCATCGACAGCATCTCGGGGGTCCATCGTGAACCAAGTGAAAGAGAGTTCGGGGCGTTCAAGGGTTCCAGCATTGAGCGATAGAGGTAGGCACGAGTTTGTCGACGTGTCGCACGCACCGCCTGTGCCAGGATCAATCCAGTTGACTTGTATTTTCATGAGCGAGGAATAGTTGTCGTTTGACTCGTTCCATGCCTTGGCGTATTCATACCAGTCCGGAATCATGTCCCCGTCTGTATCGTTATCCATTGGGTTTGTACCGTACTTGAAAACCTCACGGCCGTCGGTGAGATTGAAATCTTGGTAGTATGAGGTGACCATTCCATTCATTGTTTCTGTGATGAAGGACTCTGAGTCGCTATCGCTGTCGTTGGAATCTGGTCGCGTGTCGTTGTCGTATTCCATCCAGTTCGTGAAGGGGAGGTCTCCAATGCCAGGTTGGACGATTTGATTTGAGGGGGTAAAGACGCGTTCATTCCAATTGCCCTGGTCTGCTGGTAGGTCAAACGCCGTTCGATCGTACCAGCCGTCCGAATCACCATCGTAATCAACATCCCATGGATTCAACGGGTTTGCAGCCCAATGATTGGCTGTGGTTGGGTTGTCCATACCGTACAATGCGTAACAATACTCCCATCCATCAGGGATCCCGTCTGAGTCTGAATCAGGGTGCGTAGGGTCGGAAACACCGACAAGTGTTCGGTTGAAATTGTTCGCATTGAACGAATTGATTGTGTTCATTCGATTCACAGAATCCGGTCCCTTAGCTTTGAAATCATCAATCAGGGCCTGTCGCGCTTGCAAAATACTCATACCGGTTTCCTCCATGTATGCATTCATAGCATCCTCACCGAAATCGACGATACCGACCGAAGCAGGGACAGAACTTCGGTTGAGATACTTCCCCCACGTACGAGATTCCCATTCGCGAAGGTTGGAGTAACGCTCATCGATATCAATGGTTCCGTCACGGTTGCAATCGTAACTGTCCCCGTCAGAGTCAAGATTGACGTCGGTCTCAATCAATGGGTTGAGACCCCACCTGTTTTCGTTCAAATCCCAAGAGGTGAACCAATACTCAAAACCGTCGTACATGCCGTCATCGTCGGTGTCAGGGTTTGTTGGGTCTGTCATCCCTAGAAGCAATGAAATGAAGACATTTGGGGGTTCCCCCGACTGCCAAGCGTTGAAGTCATCCAAAAGTCGCTTTCCTCGTGAATCCTTGGAAATCAAAATTTGGAAAACGCGTTGTGCCTTCTTCGTCGGTTGCTGGACATCACCGTCTTCGTGCAGGAGGGGGGCGTCTGCAGGAGCATCAATACCGTTTTCAGG
>JAKUNY010000025.1 GCA_022451765.1 Candidatus Poseidoniaceae archaeon | reverse complement strand
GTCCATGGCTGCGGCTAATTTGCTCAACGAAGTCCTTCGTGGAACATCGTAGTATCCTTCTCTTAATGCTGCATCAAAAATTTGGCGTTGCCGAGATGTAAGCAGCGTAGCGCCAATGTTCCGTGTTGATGTCAGCCTGTAAGGAATGCTTTCTTTTGTCATCTCCGACAGCAATTGTCGGGCTTGCTCAGGTGTACAAACAAAGGTCCAGTCAACCCATCCATCGTGGACTTCAAACGGAGATCGGGGGACAACGCCAACCACGCGTAGAGGTCGAATGAATCCGCCTCCACCGCTGGCGATGTCGACAGCAAAGCGTTGATTTCCAAGTGAGCGAACCTCGTCAATTCCTGGATGCGCCTCGAGTGCAAGTTCAACATCATCGCTTGCTGAGAGCGTCGCTGTCCCTCTTCCTTTTCCAAGGGGCATCGTTTCCTCAATTCGCAAAACGAGCGACGGGAGTGAACGTGAAACGTCACCCGACCAGTGTCCCTCGGGGAGGCGAACTTGGATACGGACGTGTTGAGACATGCAATCACAGTGGTCTTCGTGTTGAAATTCGTTCAACGGTTTTAGCTTGTACATCAATGATTTCGCTGTGGGCAATGGAATAATCCTCGCCGAGTTCTGCGGCAGGAAGATATCCATCACAGACACCAGAGGCTGCAAAGATGGCGTCTTCTGAACGGCAGAGATCGTTTGCTTTCCACAATCGAGCGAGGTCATCGTCAATCATTTCGCCCGCTCGGGCTTCTTCTTCCGGTGAACGGAAAACGAGCGTTCCTTCAAAAACGCCTCCAAGTCCACGAATGGCTGCTGCGGATATCACACCTTCAGGCGCGGCACCAATGCCCATGAGCAGGTCGAATGGGCCATCCTCCTTTGCAGCCCAAATAGCACCCGATACATCACCATCTCCAAGCAGCTCAAGCTGTGCACCAGAGCCACGGATTTCTTTGAACAAGTCAGCATGTCGGTCGCGATCAAGCGCGACGACTCTGACATCGCTGATGGGTTTGTCCAAGACATGCGCCGTTTGCTCAAGGTTGTAGGTCACCGTTCCTTCAAGAGATACATGTCCTGCGAGTTGCGGCCCTGCTGCGATTTTGTTCATGTAACAGTCCGGAGCATGCAAAAGTGTGCCACGAGGTGCTGCTGCCAGAACTGCAATTGAGTTGGGTTTGTCATCTGCACAGTTGTTGGTACATTCAAGTGGATCGACGGCGATGTCAATGCAAGGAACGCCCTCAACACCAACAGCGTTTCCCAACTCTTCACCAATGAACAACATAGGACCCTCGTCTCGTTCACCCTCTCCAATGGCGACACGACCATCGAATGGAACAGCATCAAACGTGCGACGCATGGCTTCGACTGCGGCATCGTCAGCGGCATTTTTGTCGCCTTTGCCACGCCATGCAGCACTGGCAATAGCAGCTTGGTCGACGGCTTCCAGAAAGTGCTTGGTAAGGTCAGCCGTGCTGCTCATGTTCTCTCCAATCCGAGAGCGAACATATGCCTTTTCGCTTGGTTTCTTGCTTAGCGACGACGCTTTGACCGTCCTGAGCGTCCTTTCCCACGAGAATTGTGACGTCCGCCTGGTCCTTTCCGCCCGCCGCCTTGCCGTCCTCCACCGCCATGGCGACGCTGACTCGGATGGCGCCCCTCTGGCTGAAAGGTCCAGTCATCGCTACGACGAGGACGAACATATCTATGCCCAACGCGTTCTTGATCCAAATCTTGTACAAGTTGATCAATGAATTCCTCTGGAAGCTCAACAGCAGTGATTTTGTCGAGCATTTCGATGCGTCCAACCGATCCATCGGGCAGATTACCAACACGATAGACCATTCCAGTGATTGCTCCTCGATCGATGCCATCCATGGCACCTAAGCCCAGGACCAAAGCGGCCTTCGGGCCATTGTCGCTCTTGTTGACTTGAGGCGTGCTCGTTGCTTCTTGTTCCGAGGAGGAGTCCAGTAGTGTCGAGAGAGCAGCAATGGCTATTTTCTCTGCACTCATGCCGGACTCTCTTGCCGCATTGAAGGCATCAAAAGCGGTCTGCTGGGGCTCGATTTCGTTGAATTGTTGCACCAGTTGTGCCCGTTGCATGTCATCGATGTCTTGTTGGGTTGGTACATCGATTTGCACAAGACTACCGGCTTTCTTTTCGATTCGTTTGATGTGACGAACGGCTCGGTTTCCAACCATGAGGACGCTTCTGCCCGTTCGTCCAGCTCGCCCTGTGCGGCCAACGCGATGGATGTATGTGTCATCATCTGTAGGTAAATCGTCTTGCAAAATCAAGTCGACGCGATCGACATCAATTCCTCGAGAAGCAACATCGGTTGCAACCAGTACATTGGTTCGCCCCTCACGGAAACGGTTCATGACGCGCGTGCGCTCGGCCTGCGACATCCCTCCGTGAAGTGCTTCAGCTCCCTTTGGCCGGAGAATGTCAGCAACGGTCTCGACTCTGTTGCGTGTTTTACAGAAGATGATTGCAGCGTTTGGTTGCCAAGCAAGGAGGAGTTTCTCGATGGCCTCGACGCGTTGGCGTAGGGTGCATATCATAACGAATTGTTTGACGAGGCTTGGCGGTCGTTCTGCTTTCCCAGACGCACGGATCTGCTCCGGTTCATCAAGGATCTTATTCGCCAATTTCTGGACATGTTTTGGCATGGTCGCTGAGAACAGCAAGGTTTGATGATCTGGATTCATTTGGTCAACGATGTAATCCAAATCCTCTGCAAATCCCATGCTCAACATTTCGTCGGCTTCGTCGAGTACGAGTACATCGTATTGATTGAGATCAACATTGCCTCGTTCCATGTGGTCGCAGATACGTCCAGGCGTTGCGACGAGTATGGCCTCAGGCCATTCATTGAGTTGTTGAATCTGCTTTTTCATCGACGCCCCACCAATCAACGCCGTTGCTATGTTGTCAAGGCCACTCAATCGTTCAATCTCGTTGACAACCTGGAGTGCAAGTTCTCGAGTTTGACAAATGATGACACCTGCTTTGTGCGTTTGTAGAATCGGGAGAACAAATGCTGCTGTCTTTCCCGTACCTGTACGTGCTGTTGCAAGGATGTCCTTGCCGGCAATTGCTGGTGGAATTGCCAACGCTTGTACAGGCGTTGCAAATTCATAGCCAAGGGCATCCAATCGGTCGAGAAGGTGAGCCTCAAGTTCGAGGCTTTCAAAAGTGGTCGATTCGGACATCTTGGACACCGCTAGGCGTGCCCAGCAGTTGTTCCTGCTGGCATCGATGGTTTAAGTGCGTCCTTTCCCGCAGGCCAAAGACATCGGTTTGCTTGTTGACATCATCCTTTTCGTTTCTCAAGTATTTTCAGGTCGGTTATCGTAGCATCAGGATATTGTCCCTGTTCGTCTTTTTCATAGGACTTGACCATATCAAGGACGCAGAGCAGGCCTGCACTCACACCGGTTAATGCTTCCATTTCGATACCGGTTTTGTAATGAGCAGAAACATGAACAGTACAACGAAGGGACGTTCCCTCCCACGTCCAGTCAACTTTGCATCCCTCGAGAGGTATTGGATGACAATGCGGTATGATTCGAGGCGTTTCTTTCACAGCTTGAATGGCTGCAATGGTCGATGCCGCAAGCACATCACCCTTTTTCACGTTTTTCTCGACGATGGCTTGTTTGGTTTCTTGCTGAAGATGGAGCAATCCAGTTGCCGTGGCTTTTCGTTCAACGACGGGTTTTGAACCAATCTCAACAATCCCTTGTATCTCTTTCTTCATGTTCAACCCAACCCTGCTTTCCATGTGGACCCTTCGGAGGTCACTTCACGTTTCCACAGTGGAGCCTGTTTTTTCAGTTCATCGATGAGCCATTCACATGCCATGAAGGCCTCTTTTCGATGAGGGCTCGCAACGTGGATGCTCACGATCGATTCCTGTGGTTCGACGCGACCTGTTCGGTGTGCCATTGCAACTTAAAGTGTTCCGAATGAATCGCAAGCCTGATTCGCAAGGTCTCTCAGGACAGGCCCAAGTTTCTCTTGCCAGGCATCGAACTCAAGAGCGTAGACCTTTGCATTACCTTCGGTTCCACGGGTCATTCCAAGAAATGAGACAATGGCGCCACACCCCTTTGTCTCGAGTTGTTTCCGTAATGCATCATGGTCGAGGGCGTCAATCGCTTCTTCGATGATGATGTGCCGCCTCATGATGATGCGAGGGGAGCGCATGATTCAAGCGTAACGGCTCGATGGGTAAACATGGCCGATGGTG
Source organism: Candidatus Poseidoniaceae archaeon (assembly GCA_022451765.1). Classification (GTDB taxonomy): domain Archaea; phylum Thermoplasmatota; class Poseidoniia; order Poseidoniales; family Poseidoniaceae; genus MGIIa-L2. Next base: position 9,809 of record JAKUNY010000025.1, on the reverse strand, counting down.
CTGGTGCGACAGAACCCATTCACATCATGGGTGCAGGGTTGTCTGGCCTTGCGGCTGCAACGATACTTGCAAAGGCCGGAAAGGATGTGCATGTTCACGATGTTCGCGCAGATTCAGGTGCCCGTTTTGATGGTGATTTTCAAGCCTTAGAAAATTGGACAATGGACGCTGATTTCTTTCAGCAATTGGAGCAGTGGGGCTTTGACGCATCGCAATTTCGAGCAACAGAATTCAAAGTTGTGGACTTGATTCACCCTGATGATGTCATCACGCAACCGAAAAGCGATCGAGTTGCCTACCGAATTGTAGAACGAGGTACAGCAGAGCACACCATCGATCAGGGTATGAAGCGTCAAGCCTTGGAAGCAGGTGCGAAGATACATTACAAATCTCGTGTGAAAGAAGAGGACTGCACAATCATTGCATGCGGCCCGAAGGGTACCTCTGCCGTTGCATATGGTGAAATTTTCAAAACGTCCCACCCGAATCATATCGCGTTTCAGATGAAAGATAAATTGGCGCCGGGGGCCTATTCATACCTCATAATTGTCGAAGGAGTGGGGCTCATTTGTACCTGCTTGTGGCGAAAACAATCCAAGAGCGAGCGATTTCTCAATGAAACCATCGCTTGGTACGAAAAACATTACCCGGAGCTTGATCGAACCCCAATCAAACGTGTTGGAGGGAAGGGCGACTTCACCATCAACCAGCGTTACAAACAGGACGGCCGATACTACGTCGGTGAATCCGGTGGACTTCAAGATTTCATGTGGGGCTTTGGCATGCGAATGGCTGTATGGTCAGGTGTTCTCGCAGCGCAAGACATACTCGGAGAGTGCGATTATGAAACGGAAGTTCGCAAACAGTTGTTACCCTATGTACGCACGAGCGTTGCGAACCGCTGGCTCATGAACCGCGTTGGTGATGGTATGTTCAAGCGGATGTGCCGTCGCTGGATGAAGGACCAAGAGAAGCGTGGTGACGGTCTCGTATGGATAGGAAAGCTGTTTCGACCTGCTTGGTACAAAACATTGCTGTATCATCTGGTTACACCGTTTATGCTTGAAAAGGATTCGAAGGCGATGGGGCGGGGCGTTCGCCGTATGCCGTTTCGGAAGGCCAAGCGAAGAGATGTTTGGCAGCAATCGCCTGAGGCGGAAAAAATCGGTCAGCAATGGGATGATGTGCACAGAGGTGGTGGAAAAATCTCTTTTGCAAATGATTCCGATGAACCAACCATTTCCAGCGAGTAGTCGCGACGATTCGTTCATAATGCGAATCGCTTTCGGTGTTGTATGAGCGACTTAAATTTCGAAGCCATGCCCAACAAACTCGTGAACTACGCTACACTCGATGGCATTGCAGTCATCGAATTGGCCAGTGATGCTGCTGGTGCAGCACTCACCGAAGCCAACGATCGTTCACCGAACACGTACACGCATGAAATGATGAGCGACCTCGATGATGCGATTATCAAGGCCCGCTTCGATGACGATGTCTCATGCATCGTGTTGACGGGTAACGGATCATCCTTCTTCTCAGCTGGTGCTTCAATTCAAATGCTGAACAGTGTATCGCCCGGCTTCAAGTACAATTTCTGTCTGCACGCAAATGAAACACTGTCTCGTCTCGAGCAGACATCAAAGCTCGTGGTCTGTGCAATAAACGGTCACGCCGTTGGTGGTGGTCTGGAGATTGCAATGGCTGCTGACATCCGAATCGCTCGAAAGAACTCCGGAAAAGTCGGTCTTCCTGAAATCAACCTTGGTGTACTTGCTGGAACAGGTGGAACTGCCCGATTGACCCGATTGATTGGTAAGGCGAAGGCACTCGAGATGATGGTCACTGGTGAATTGATGTCCTTTGAAGACGCACATGCTCACAACCTCATCAACCACATTTGGGAAGGCGATGCTGCTGATTTCCGTCAAGACATTCTCGATTGGTGCAGCCAATTCACACTACCAAACAAGGCGACAAAGGCTGTTGGAAACATTAAGCGTTCTTGCCAGACTGGACCAGAAATTCCCTTCGAATACCACCTTGCACTCGAGCGAGAGTTGCAAGCTTCACTCTTCAACTCGAACGATGCGAAAGAAGGAATCGCTGCATACGTAGTAAAGAGTGTTGCAAACTTTACTGGTGAATGAGCGTGAATGGAATGTCTGATTACCACATTCCTGCAGACGTACCTGACGACCTCGCTGATACTTATTTGGAAAACCTCATGGCTGCCACCTGCGGCACAGGTTCGATGAATTTGTTTGCATGCGATCAAAAAATTGAACATTTGAACGAAGACTTCTACGACGGAGGAAAATCCATCCCTCTCTCGTCAAACAATCCAGGTCACCTCTTTGAAATCGGAGCGATTGCTCACCGAGAAGGGACCGTCGGTGTTCTTGCAGCCCAGGGCGGACTCATTTCTCTCTACGGCAGGGACCATCCAGACGTTCCATACCTTGTGAAACTTAATTCAAAATCGCACTTGGTAAAAACCAAGCAACGAGATCCGGTCAGTCTTGCAATGTGGGACATGGATGATGTGATGTCACTGGTTTCCAATGGTCTCAACGTCGTTGGAATCGGCTACACCGTCTACATCGGCAGTGAATACGAGCATGAGATGATGACAGAAGCCGCTCACTTCATTCGACAAGCCCATGAAGAGGGTATGATCGCAGTTGTTTGGATGTATCCTCGGGGAAAAGCGGTCGAAGATGAGAAAGATCCTCAGTTGATTGCAGGGGCTGCCGGAGTTGCTGCTTGCATCGGTGCAGATTTTGCCAAAGTGAATTACCCACGTGCATGGGATGGAATGACACAACCAGAATCCCTCAAAGTTGCTGTCGAAGCAGCGGGCCGCTGTGGAATTATTTGCTCTGGTGGAGGCTCACTCCCAGCGAATGATTTTTTGCAACGTCTTTGGGATCAAATTAACATCAGCGGTTGCAAAGGTGCAGCCACTGGACGCAACATTCACCAAAAGTCAACCGATGAAGCTGTGCGAATGACTGCTGCATGCCACGCTATCATCTCTCAAGGAGCAAGCGTTGACGAGGCGATGGATATTTTCCAAGGAAATTGAGTTATTCTCTGCTGCTCTCGATTAAAGCAACGCTGTTTTGCTCAGTGCGAACAAGCCTTTATTGGCAAAAGTTCATGTTTTTCTGATATGAAGAACGTCGGAGGCATAGAGAGAAGTGTCCGTGCCTTGTTTGGAGCGAGCTTGGTCCTGCTCGACTTTTTCGCAACGATTAAACTTGAGTTTATTTTCCTTATTGTTGGATTGTGGGGTGTCTTGACCTCAACGTTTGGCTACTGTCCGTTCAACTGGCTCATGGGAAGGAACACATGTGCCATCAGGTACGACAACGCTCCGGTTGAGGAAATTGTTACAGAACCGTTCTAGTTCTTCTTCATGTCATCGCCCATGGTGATGTTGCCTTGTTGGTCAATGATGATTGGAGTGCCTTCTTTCCATCCGGGGCAGTTGTCTTGAACCCAGATTCGAGTCGCCCACTCGCAGATGTCGTATCCACCAGAGAGAATACCAGATCGCTTGATGTAACCGACCTTGACGATGTCTTTGTCCTTGGAAAGAACATTACCGAGTTGTTGGCTTGTTGTACCGTGACGCATGGTGCTGTTAATGTGTTCTAGGATCTCCGCAGTATTTCGTGGTCGATCGCCTAGGAATTTCTTGATTTTTTCTCGTATGCGTACAGTTTTCATGTTCTTGTCCTCCTTTGATTTTCGCTTACCGCTCGACTGCGATGTCGCTATACTCAAGGAGCGAGGCCACTCATATAACCGTTCCTCCAACAAATGACGAGTTGGTTACCATTAATGACGAAAAGTAGTGTAATTTTTACACGTGTGGATTGCTGATGTAAGTGAAATCTCACAATTCCACAGGAAACTGGTAACTAAATGTAAGTAAATATGGGGTTTAGAGGTAACAAATAAAAAGGAGCCCCTTTTCAGCACAACAAAAGTGACTCATCATGCCAACGAAAACCATTCGCAGTCGTTATCAGCGACGTATACTCGATTGGCTTCTCGACGGAGGTGGCACGGTTTCACAAGCATCCAATGTTTTGGGAATAGCGATGCCTCATGCTTCACTTGCCATGCGCCAATTGAGAGAGTTGGGTGAGGTACAAAGAGATGAAAACGCGTCGATACGCGGAGCAATCCATCGATTAACGCCTTCCGGAGCAGAGCACTTGCTTCAAGATCTCATCGAGCGAGTCAGAAAACACGGGGCCTCAATACCCACTGGAACAAATGCTGTGGTTCTATCAAATGATAATTCAAGCGTTGTTCTCGGTGTTCTGGCAAGGCCGCCTTCAAAATTAATTTCACTTCCCAGAAGAGCGGAATTGATGGAGGAAAACAGCGGTTCTGCTTCCAGTGGAAAAGCAGGGGGGCTATGGGCTGTTCAACGAGGTGCTTCAATCCAATGGATTTCCCTCTCAACATTTGAACCTACTTCGGCTCCTTCGATGCCAGTCGAGGGTACGCTGACCGCATTTACCAATCAAACAGAAACAATAGGCATTCTCAGACTTCGTTTGCTAAACCAATCCGATATGTGGGGTGTAGCGAACGGTACCTGGATTCGATTGAAGACACAGGAGGTCGATGGTCCATCTCAATTGAACATCGGCGAACACACAATTGGGCAAGTCGTTGGTACGCCCTTTACAGTCAAGCCTGAACACGGCTTGTACGCACACCTACCATCCTCGGTTGACCGGACGCTTTTGGTATCTGCATTGGGAAATCGGGCTCAATTGATGACTGAGTCGTTGTCGTTTTCCAATCATCGCTCTCTTCCAATTGACATTCTTGGCCCTTGGATGAAAAAGCGACATCCACGTTTGTCTCCAACGAAGCGGAAAACGCGATTGCGCTCGTTGACTCGTTGGCTGATCTCAGGCCGAGGAAAACAACCCAGCCTCAATTTGCGGAGAGACCTGCTTGCAGATTTTGGTGAACGAGTGTGGAGTGAGCATTCGAATGCAATCTACGTTGTTTTGTTGGAGGGAATCTCACAACACGGTGCGACATGCATAGTTGAATGGATGCTTGAGTCGACCAGCTTTGACATGGTGGTTGAATGGCTCTGGGCGGAATTGGAAGACCCAGCCTTGATGGAACGGCTCCTTGCTTCGGGAAGGTGCCGAGCGCTTATCACATCTCGCGGTGAGGGAATCGAATTTTCAAGCAAAACAGCAACGATTGTCTCAACGGATGAACTCGCCACAATTTCGTATCGCCCTCAGGAATCCTATGCCTTCACAGTACGACTAAAACGGGCGATTTCGCGTTCCGAGCCTGAGGCTACCAGAGAGCAAATTCCAGCCAATGCGGAAGAACTTCGTCAATGGTTTGAATCAGGGGGTTTGGATGAAACCGTTTTGTCCAGTCAGGAGGCTGAATTGATTGAAGCCCGACATCAAATTCGTCAAGCAATGCGAATGTATCCCCAAGGTGACTCAGACTTTTCCAATTTGGTTGAGAGAGAAAACCCTCTTGCTGCGTGGATTGCAAGCCCCGAGTCTGAACGACCTGCACGTTGGAAGCGAATAGCCGATGTTCTCCCTGATGGCTGGGTCGACCTCATACCTGTTGAGGCATTGGACGCTGTTTCACTGGTCAAGGCAATGACGCAGACGGATACAACGTGGAAACAGAACGCTGCAAGACACATCATGCATATCTTTGATTCCAATTCCTCATTGCTTGTGGACTTGGTCCCCCTTCTTGAAAGCGAGGCGTACAAAACAGTCGCTGCTCATGTTCTTTTGCTTTTGAAGAAAAGGCACGGCCATGAATTAAGATCCATTTTACCGCTGGCAGCAACGGTTTGGTTGGATGCTCCATATGACGAAGAACAGGTTTTGAGTGCATTGTTTGATCGAACTGCGCCTCTCACTGAGGATGAAACCGCCCTTCTGCAACGTTTCCTCAAAGGAGCGCGTGTTCATCCGCGAGGATCGATTTTGCGAACATGGGCCGAAATGCTCGACATCCTTGACGAGAGGGCTCCAATTCAGTTAGATCTCATGCGCACGTGCATCAACGTTCTTCCGGAACAGTGGTGGTCGACCTGGGCCTTGGATTGGCTGGATGCCCAACTTTCTACTGCTGCAGGACGAGAGTGGTTGGCACACCACCCGAAAACCTGGCCCGCCTTAATTTTCAGACCAAAAGGAGAATCATTGGGTTTGCCTGGTCACGCCCGACAACATGCTGGTTATGTTGAACGAACAAATTTGAAACTGAATCTGCTAATGGTCCCTGATGGATCAGGTACTGCAGCTCTCATGGATGTTCATGACATGATTCAGCGCATGGAGCAAAACGGACCGGTCCACAAAGGCCGTCTGCATCCATTGGTCGGTTGGTTGACCTGCGATGTTGAGACATGGCCTGATTTTTCGATGGAACAGCTTCTCGATGGCCACGATGAAATTTCAAAACTATTGATTGGAAGAGCGATGTTGCAACGAATGCATTGAACGCCGATGAATTGAAATGGGATATGGCGGACGGGGGTTTGCCGTACGTGCAACATCAGCCTGAGCTACTGTGAAATTGCAATGAAGTCTGATACCAATGATACGGTCCGCAATCGAAGACTGGGACGACCCCTCGGGGAGTGAATTCCGGTGCAAAAGCGGAAACCCGGGCTGGACTATGGGTCCTCGATCGACTTCGGGATGAAATCGAGACAACCGACCGGCTCTACAGTACGCCCTGATACCGAGGGTCAGGCCTTCGAGGAAACGATGAACAAGGCCGTTAGGTATCAGGGCACAGCTTTTCTCATGTTTTTCACCTTTTGAAGCGATGTCATCAAAGGCTTCATGCTTCAGCAAGTCATTATGGAAGCGAACCGTTCGTTCCGTCGATGTCTCATCGGTGGAACGTTTGATCGATTCCACGCAGGGCATCAATTGTTGATTCAAACTGCACTACGGCAAGCAGATTTTATCGAAGTTCACGTTACAAACGACGAGATGGCTCAGTCAAAAGACCACTGGATTCAACCTCTTGATGATCGAATGGATGCACTCCTTTCTTGGTTGGGTGATGCAGCACTTCACAGATACGAAGTCCATGTTTTGAACGATGTACATGGGCCTGCTCCAAGCCACCGAACAGCCGACAGCATTGTTGCGACCATTGAAACGATACCAAGGTGTCATCAAATCAACGAACGCCGTTATGAAAATGGCCTCCCTCCGTTATCAATTCTAGAGGCCCCTCATCTCAACGACGAACTCGGAGGTATTTTGTCGTCAAGCCGAATCCGACGTGGCCTCATCGATCAAGATGGTCACCCGTGGATTCCGCCATCATATGAAGGAAAGATTCTGAGAATGCCCGACGTCTTGGATGACGACTTCAAGACGCCAATGGGGGAATTGTTTGAAGGGCCCGAGGACGCACCAGAGGTTGCTCTCAGCGCAATGTTGGAAGCACTACCCCCAAATCGCGGGGCACTTGTCGCAGTTGGAGATGTAACTGTCAAGGGATTAATGGACATGGGAATCCTTCCGGATGTAGCGTTTATTGATGGCCAAACCAAGCGCAAGGCATTGGACGTATCTTTGCAGGTTCAATCCGAACAGTTTGCACTGACCAGGAGTTTGGTCAATCCTCCTAGTCAGCTAACCCCTGCTCTGTTGGAGTCCGTTCGTTGGTCTCTGGAACAAGATGAGCCGGTTCTTATCGAGGTCGATGGAGAAGAGGATCTCGCACCCATGTTTGTCCTTGCTGCGGCTCCACTCGGTACGATTGTCGTCTATGGGCAACCCCGCCAAGGCGTGGTCATGCGCATCTTGGATTTGGAAGCAAAGCACCGTGCGAGGAATCTACTTGTTCACTTTGAGGCAGAAGGATGAATGAAAAGCCCCTCGTCACGGTAACCGTTTGTGCACGAAACGGAGCGCAATGGGTCGAGGACTGTTTGGATGCGATACACGCTCAAACGCATCGACCCCTGGAAATCATTGCCGTGAACGATGGTTCGACTGATTCCACGGGAGCCTTAATGGATCAATGGAAGCAATCAAACGCAGAGTCTGATGTTCGAATCTCCATTATTCAACAGGATGCTCTAGGGCTAGCTGCGGGTCGGATGATTGCACTTCAGGAAGCTCAGGGTGATTGGGTTGCAATCACTGATATCGATGTACGCCCCGAACGAGACTGGATTGAACAGTTGCTCGTGGCGAACGTCCCCGTTGGTGATGAGACCATTGTTGCCGTTACGGGAAGAACGATTTTTCAAACCCATACTGACATCGTGAGTCGCTTCCGTGCAATCGAAATTGCGTCGAAATATCGAAGCCGACCAAGACGAACCTCGTTGGCCAATGGACCGTGTTCGATGTTTCATCGCCAAGCCCTCATCGACGTCGGAGGTTTTGACCCAGAATGGTATCATGCAGAGGATATGGAGGTTAGTCTTCGACTGTTAAAGGCAGGAGGGAGCTTCGTCTTCGCGCCTGACGCACTTGTTTCTCACGTACCTGAGGTTGGAGTTCGCCGTTTTTTGCACAAGCGACGACGTGATGCTCGTGCACATGTTCGGATCGTTCGGCATTACCCTTCACACCAACGTTTAGGACCAGGGTTTGATTTTATTGGTAGTGCTGGGATTGCGTTATCGATTTTTCCAATTGCATTGTTGATGCTCTTGAGTTTACTCCCGTTACTTCTGAAACTTCCAACAGATCAATCACTGCAAGATCTATGGCAAACACAGTTGGCTTTGGGTGGATTAATGCTCGGTGTGTTAATCGAGGTGATGTTGTGGCGAGGTCCATTGGGTGTCATCACTCGAAGTATGAGGAAAGACGGTGGGAAAAGGGGTTTTGTTCTTGCAATATCCGTTCGTGTCCTTGTTCTAAGGTGGTCAATTGCACTGTGGCAAGGTCTTGCGCTTGGCTGCTTCGATGCGCTTTTTGCTCGGAACGGTCACAGACGGTTGTTTGGCTGATCACATTACAGTCTCGTCACCGGGTGGTGCTCGACTTGCTGCATTGAGCGCAAAACCGAATGCTACGAGTGTGATTGATACGGAGTAAACACCAACATCGATCCATCCAGTGTACATGACGCCGTAAGCGATGTAGAATCCGAATCCTAGACCGAGGCACCAAGCACCAACAGCACGCATTAATCCTCCCTTTGAACCGACCAATGCAGGCCATGTGTCGTTGAGAACGAGGGAGCGAGCAAATCCGGCAAGGCCATCTTCCGTTTGGTCGTTGAGTGAACGCAACCCAAGACCGAGAAGAGCAAGACATGCAGCAATGAAAACACCGTCACCTGCCACAAAGAAAGGGGCGTCGTCCTTGTTTCCGAATGCATCAGCAAGTGCTTCAAAGGTGAGAAGTCCACCCCAAGAGACGCGATAAGTCGGGTGGATTTGTCCCATCATGTTGAGCACAGCGAGCACAAGACCCCATGCACCAACAGCAACATACCACTTAGAGAGGGTTGCTGACGGATTGAGGAAGATGTCTGCCAATCCACCAGACTGGGTGGTTTCTTCGCTGCTCATGGACTTGCCGACCTCCATTTGCCATATAAGAACAACGAATCAGAGCGGGCGTTGTTGTCGGTAGCGATTGTTGAACACCGTTCGCATGTTTTCATCCGCATTCATCAAGATCTCTTGCGTCTCGACGTTGCTCGGGATGCATGAATTGATTTCCTTGGAGCGACCGTATCGTCCACGGCTTCGTGTTCGGGCGGTGATGAGGCCAAGCATATCGAGGTTGGCA
>JAKUNY010000249.1 GCA_022451765.1 Candidatus Poseidoniaceae archaeon | reverse complement strand
TCAACATTGCGATGTGAAAACCCCAAAACCATCCAGCAAGCAACGAGGAAGAGTCAACATGGAACGAGAAAACATCAGCTCCAGCACTCGCAAAAACACTGGAAAAACCGATACCAATCAGCCAAGCCAAGCCAACTCCAAGAATCGAACCAAGTGCACAACCGATCAATGCTGCAATGGAACCCTCAATCATTGCAATGTACCGTAAATCCGCTCTCGTCATCCCAAGAGCGCGAACGGTGGCGTACTCTTTTTGACGAACATCGATCAACATGGTAATGATCGTTACAACAAGGAGAATACCCGCTGCGATGGTAAACGAACCAAAGACCAGGAACATCGCTGTCAAGACACCAGAAGATGCTTCTGCCTGTTCGAGAGCATCAAGTTTGACTGCTTGGACAGAAAGAGAAAGGTCATCGATTCCAACAAGCAAATCGAGGTGAGACTCAAGCATACTTTGCTCCTCAGTGGAAACATTGCTGAAAACCAACATCGATCGCTCGTTTTCCTCAGCAGCAGCGAGGAACTCAGCATCGGACATGTTGACCAATCCAAGTATCACAGGGTCCAGATCTGAAAGGGATGAAAGACGATCATCGTCAAGGAAAGATCCATTGATCGTTAAATTCAGCGACTCATCCGAACCGAATGCATACTGAAAGAGACCAGAGGCTGTCATGTTGGAGTTTTCAGGTGTCGAAAGAGGTTCGAGACGTTGCCCGATCCGAAGGTCCCCTTGCTCAACGAGCAGTGTTGATGCATCACCATCGAAAGCAAAGAACATTTGTGGAAGTGTTCCGAAGCCACCGGCATCGGAGAGTATGGGCAACCGCATCGAAAGGATGTCGCCGTTCAAGGTTGATCGTAGAAAGAGACCACCTTCTTCAATGCACCAGGCTCGGGTTTCATTTACATCAACGCCAAAACCTGGACACACACTCGGACTTGAATGGGATACTGAAGGCCATTCTTCAGAACCAATTTCCACAAAGGGTTTGTCGATACCAGGCATTCGTTTGTAATACGTTTCACTCAGAATACCCTCGATACGAAGGTACAGGCTCGCCTCGTCCTCCATCAAATCCCAATTGAGAATTGTCGAAGGTAAATCGATTGATAGAGGCGTATGTTCTGCAGAACCATCACCAAGATTGCCAAACCAAAGAGAAGCCGACTCTCCACCCTCAATTGCGTACCAACTCGTTGAATTGGATGCAACAGCGACCATCTCCCTCTCCTCAATGATGTAATCTGTTGCATCATCATCCGATACTTTGCCAAGAACAAGGCCATCATCAAACGCTGCAAAACCGAGGCCTCCGTCAATGGTAACATCGTTGATGATTTCTCCGCTTGGAACTCGCCACACCCACGACGTGTACTTTGACTCATAACCAAACCCTGCTGGCCCCCAATGCCAAAGTGTTCCATCCTCGTGCATCACTCCATTGAGATCTCCGTCGGCCAAGGTCAAGAGATTTGACGAAGATGAATCGAGTCCTACCAATGGGACCTGAAGGACTTCCAGCATCATCGCTTCCTGCATCAAGGATGTTTTATTTTCAAACAAACTCTGAACAATCCGGGGCGAGAGGCGACCGAGTCCGTTGGTTGATGCAACTGTGACAGCGTTGCTTTCCGCTATCAACTGTAGGCCAGACTCACTGACACCTATGCTTGCATTGAGCGTTCGAGCAATCTCGTCAAGAACAGGGGTTACGGCAGAACGCTTTTCCTCCACGCCATCGAGAGAAATTCGAATTGAGGTTACGTTTCCTTCGGATTGCTGCCACTCTTGAGCACTCAATAAATCGGTAAACAAGGCCGGAGACGTGGTCCCAGCGAGTTGTCCTTGACCGGCCATCGCAACTACTTGATGGATGGTAAAATTCTCTTCAATTCTCTCGACACCGTTCTGGTTACGGACAAACCAGCCGAGCTGAATTTCATCGCCAACCCCGACTTCAAGTTCATCTGAAAAGACCTGATTCACAACCACTTGAGGTGTTGTAGAAAACCGATTGATTTCTTCCAATTCAAACCAGGACAGTCCCTCTTCAGCTGTGCCAATTACC
>JAKUNY010000248.1 GCA_022451765.1 Candidatus Poseidoniaceae archaeon | reverse complement strand
CGAGCGACGAGGCTGGATTGTTGGCATGACAACGCTCAAGCAACAGCCGAGAAGCATCGTATGGGATCGTATGATTGTCGCTGATGTTACACTCATCACCTCACAACGCGAATCCGGACCGTTGGTTGCACGGGAATCCATCTTGTGTGGAACGCCGGTCGTTTCGACCAATGTTGGTGATGTTGCAACGTATTTACCAAAAGAATTCGTAATCGACAATCCAACACCCGAAGCACTTGCAAATGCATGTGAATCTGCTTTGGAAAAGGATTGGCAACGTTCACCAGTCAAGCTTCCTCAGCGAATGTCATCGAAGATGGTGTCGCAACAATGGTCTTCGTTGCTTCAAGGCCTTGAGGAAGAAGAATGAACAAACCGATTCCTATTAGCGACCAATAGGATTGTTGTGAGAGAGCTACGCAAGTCACAGTTACTGCGCAAATCGTTGCAAGCCATTTGAGAGAACGTTCCTTGAAATGCAGAAACCTGCGACTCAATACGATTCCGAGCATGAGCATAACAAAAGAAGAAGCAACAGACGCATAGGCAGCCATTTCAATGGCTCGGCCGATGCTGGTTTGTGCCCCAAGATTGATGAGAATGACGCCCAAAATGGTCGAAGATAGAACGACGGTCATGATCAACAACGTGAACATCCACGGTCGTTCTCCTGCCTGCAAAGCAGTGTATGAAGGGACTGAAAGCACTGTAAATGCCCAACCTGCTAAGAGAAGCATGAAGATATCTCGAGCAGATGCTCCCAATGTTCCATCAAAGTATTCAGAAGGAAAGCCGATTGGAAGAAGAATCCATACAATTGCAGCGCCGGAAGCCAACCCGATTGGGACAAGCGCAAAACAAATCGATTCAACTCTACCCAAATGTTGGTTGAACATCGCTGGTTGGTTTCTTGTTTCTCCAAGAACCGGAAGAAGGGCGGCACGCATTGCTTGTGGGACAAGGAGTCCTGCTAACCAAGCGAGTTGAGCGACATGGAACAGGGCTACTTCATCGAGACCTAATTCATTCGCAAGAATAAATTTCTCAATCCGAATAACATATGGTAAAACTCCGAGTGTAATTGCAAATGGAAGCGCAGCAAAAAGGAGACTCTTTTTGCTGACCCAATCGCTTCCCAATTGAGAGGATTTTGCATCTCCTGAGGTTTTTGCACAGGTCCAATATGCTCCAACCAAAGCAAGGATAAAGCCAACAATGGCCCCTCCCAAGAAAACTGCTGCATAAGCGACCACATCGGATGAATGGATGAAGTACAAGGAAGCATAACCAACGGTTGTCATTAGTCGTTCAATGACCTTCGTAATCGATTCAAATCGAGCATCCCCTGCAGCGCGTAAAGCGGCTCTTGGGGCATAGGAAGCGATGTGAACCAACGCAACACCGGCTCCAAGCAGCATCAATCCATCGTGCACACTTTGGGACAAAACGAGAGATACGACGATTGGTGCAAAAAGAATCACGACAATGCCTTGAAGTCGATAAATTCGGAGCATACCGGGCCAGATTGCTGATGGGTTTCGTGGTCCATCTCGCGCCAATAACGTCGGCAACCCCAAGTCAAGAAGAAGGAAAAGTGTTGCAAACAGATCAACAGCAATAACGAACAATCCATAGGATTCCGACATCAAAGCCCGTGCTAAAATCAGTTGACCAATAAATGCCAGCAGTACAGCGACCACATCAGCTGAGGCGAGCCATACACTGTCACGACCGAACGAAGGCCGTCGATTCGTATCGGTCATGAGTCCTGCGAACCGATGAAGATGCATGAATCAATGGGTAGGCTATGACAAAGCCCACTGCGGGCCCATTGATTGGCTCAAAACGAATCAATGGGTTTGTGCATCAATCCATTGATGGTATCTAATTACGAGATATCATCGTAAAATTACATTAACTTCTTTGATGCTTTTTACAGCATAAATTAGGGAGTGCTCGTCGATGACAGTGTACGGGGATCTAACTTACGCTGTGGAAATCGGCATGGCGCTCATTGTCGTTGGATTGGGTTTATCTGCGATTTTCACAACAAGAATATCTCAAGAATTGAGAAATGAATTGCTTGT